>CAQOYX010000006.1 GCA_948852375.1 uncultured Clostridia bacterium | reverse complement strand
TAATTATCTATATAAGAATTTTTGATATACTTCATTCTTGTTTAATTTTCTGTCTTTTGCTATTTGCTTTATTATTTCTTTTTTGTCTAACCCTTTTTCTTCATAGTGAGTATAGTGTTCTTCTATTGATAAAGTATTTAATGTTTCTTGTTGTACTTGTTTTTCCGTTTTTTTATTTTTTTCTATTATTATTACATATTCTCCTTTTGGATCTTTTAGTTCTTTTTGTAGTTCTTTAATATTTCCGTCTTTTAAATTCTTCATGTATTTTGGTTAGTTCTTTTGCAAGAATTACTGTTCTATCTCCTATTACGTTTTTTAAGTCTTCTAATGTTTGTATTAGTTTATGTGGTGCTTCATATAGGATTGTTGTTCTTTCTTGTCTTTCTATTTGTTCTAGTTTTTCTTTTCTATTTTTTCTGTTTTGTGGTAAAAATCCTATAAATGTAAATTCTTTTGCATCTATTCCAGATGCTATTAGTGCTACTATGGCTGCACACGGACCTGGTATTGGTATTACTTTTATGTTGTTTTTTATTGCCTGTTTTACTATCTCTTCTCCTGGATCTGATATTACAGGCGTTCCTGCATCTGATACTAATGCTATGTTTTGTCCCTCTTGCAGTTTTTTTATTAGTTCTTCTGTTTTTATTTCTTCATTGTGCCTATGATAACTTATTAGTGGCTTTGATATTTCTAAATGATTTAATAATTTTAGTGTATGTCTAGTGTCTTCTGCTGCTATTATATCCACTTCTTTTAGTATTTTTATTGCTCTTAATGTTATATCTTCTAAATTTCCTATTGGTGTTGCAACTATGTATAATACTCCTTGCATTTTAATAATCTTTCCTTTCTTTTGATGTATAAAATTTATTTAATAATATTATTTTTAGATATATTAGCTTATTTTAGTTTTTTATTTTCCATAGATTTTTATTATTTCTTCTGTGTATTCTCCATTTTCATTATATACATATAATGGTGGTTCTATTTTTAAGAATGGTTTTGCATTTTTTGTTGCTTTTATTAATATCAAATTTGCTTCTTTTGCTTGACTTGGATGTACGAATTTTATTCTTTTGGGTTCTAGTTTGTATTTTCTTAATGTTTCTATTATGTCTGCAAGTCTATTTGGTCTATGTACCATATATAAATCTCCATTGTCTTTTAAAGCTTTTACTGATGTGTTTATGAAATCTTCTAGGCTAGCAGTTATTTCATGCCTTGATATTAGTTTTCTTTCATTTTGGTTTATTAGTCCTGTTCCTGCTTTTTTGTATGGTGGGTTTGTTATGACCGCATCAAATGTACCCATGTCTATTTTGTTTTGTATTTTTGTTATATTGTCATTTATTATTTCAATTTTCTCTTCCAGATGGTTTAGTTTTACACTTCTTCTTGCCATTTCACATACTTCTTTTTGTATTTCTATTCCAATTATTTTTGATAATTCTATTTTAGCACTTATGAGTATACTAATAATTCCTGTACCTGTTCCTAAATCTATTATTTTACTTTTCTTTTTTATTTCTTTTGCAAAGTCTACTAGTAATATACTATCTATTCCAAAGCAAAAGCCGTCTTTATTTTGAATTATTTTTAAACCTTTATATTCTAAATCATCTATTCTTTCATTTTCTAACAATTCTATCATATTTCCTCACTTTTTTGTTTTTTATTTCATATTATATATTAATTTTGTGTTTTTGCAAAGAGTATTAGTTAAAAATTAAGCTTAAAATCTACAGCCTATATAATATTTATATGACTAAGTAAAATAGCTATTAAAAAAGCCTCTTTATTAAGAGGGCTTCAAGCATAACTTGACTTGGAGTTTCCAAGACTAATTTATTCCTAAAACTGTAACTTGTAACTAATACTTAACAAAAAGGAGTGATTTTCTATGAATAGGTTTAATAATAAATGTTGTAAATCTTGTATAAATAATAATTCATCTTTCAATTTTCATCAAAAAAAAGAGAACACTCTTTGTTCTCTTCGTGAAGTTGAATGTTTTTTGTGTAATATTCGGAAAAGCTTTGAAATGTTTTAAATTTTATTCTTTTTTTAAGTAAGATTTTACTAGATAATGGTTTTATTCTTGTTTTAAAAATACTTCTTTTAAACTTATTCCATTATCTTTAAAACTTGCTTCTTCATTTCCGTCTATTAGTATTTTTACTGCTTCTACTTCGTTTAACTGTACTAATGTGTTTACAATAGAGTATACAGTTCTACTTTGTTCTTCTGCTCCTCCTTCATGATTTTGTATAAATTCTCCTGATAAATCTAAGTATAATATTCCTTTTTTTAGTTCAATTTTATTTATTTTTGTTCCTTCTGGTATTACTTTTTCTAAATCTTCATTTTTAGGCCCTTGTATTAATAATTTTACAAGTGTTATATATGGCTCTTTTGTTAGTTCTTTTACATCAACTCTTCTTGCTTCTGGTATTAGTGCATTGGCATCTTTTTGTTTAAAATATAATGATACTACTGTTTGCCTTAATCCTTCTACATCTATTTCTTCTTGTGGAGTATATTCTGTAATTTTCTCACCTTGCTTATTTTCTTGTACTTTTTGGTATATATATCCTCCTACTACTGCTAAGATTATTATTACTAATACCAATATAATTATTATTTTTTTGTTTTTCATAAGTGTCTCCTTCCTTTTTTTGTTTAATATTATTATAGACAAGTTGTTTTTAGAACTAATTTTGTATTTTTTATTTTGTCATTTTCTGTCGAAATGTTTTTCTTTACTTTTTTTGATTTTGTCATTTAATATTATTGTTAAATATTCTTAAATATTTTTTCATGCTGTTGTCTCAATAATAATGGTGTTTATCATTATTGTGTTAAGGATGTACATGTGATAAGTTGTATATAGATTTTTTTATGACAAATTAGAGTTTTCTTTATTTTTAAAACATTTTTTTGATATTGATATTTCTTCTACTAGCTTAATTAATTTTAATAACGCTTTTATTACTTAAGATTATAAAAATAGATGTTCTGATGTTGTTTACAAAATAAAAAATAAAATAGATGTGCAAAAATTGCGGACAGATTTTGCACATCTATTTTATTTTCTATAGTTTTTATTTGACTACATAATAAGTGAAGTATAAATCTTTATTCTATTCCTAAATATTCATTATATGTAACTTCTCTATCTATTAGTTTGTCTTTTTTTATATCTATTATTCTATTTGCAACGGTTTGGGTTAGTTGGTGGTCATGTGATGTAAATAGTATGTTTCCTTTAAAGTTTTTCATTCCTTCATTTACACTTGTTATACTTTCCATGTCTAAATGGTTTGTTGGTTCATCTAGTATTAAGAAGTTCGCACCTGTTAACATCATTTTTGATAGTACACATCTTACTTTTTCTCCTCCTGATAGTACATTTACTTTTTTTAGTGCTTCTTCTCCTCCGAAATAGCATTCTTCCTAAGAATCCTCTTATATATGTTTCATCTGGGTCTTTAGAATATTTTCTTAACCAGTCTACTAATGTTTCATCTTGTTCAAATAGATAGTTGTTGTCTTTTGGAAAGTATGTGTTTGTTATTGTTGTCCCCCAGATTAGTTCTCCTTCATCTGGCTGTAATTCTCCCGCTATTATTTTAAATAAGGCTGTTTTTGCATTTTCATTATCTGCTAAAAATGCTATTTTGTCTCCAGTTTTTACTGTGAATGAGATTTTATCTAGTATTTTTTCTCCATCTATTGTTTTTGATATGTTTTTTATTTGCAATATTTCTTTTCCTGGTTCTCTATCTATTTTAAAGTCTACATATGGATATTTTCTGTTTGATGGTTTTATTTCTTCTAGTTCTATTTTTTCTAATGATTTTTTTCTTGATGTTGCTTGTTTTGATTTTGATGCGTTTGCACTGAATCTTGCAATGAAGTCTTGTAGTTCTTTTATTTTTTCTTCTTTCTTTTTATTTGCTTCTTTTGCTTGTTTTAATGCTAGTCTACTTGATTCATACCAAAAATCATAGTTTCCTGGGTATATTGTTATTTTTCCAAAATCAACATCTGCTGTGTGTGTACATACTTTATTTAAAAAGTATCTATCATGTGATACCACTATTACTGTATTTTCAAAGTTTATTAGGAATTCTTGTAGCCAGTCTATGCTTGAAAGGTCTAAGTCGTTTGTTGGTTCATCTAGTAGTAGTACATCTGGATTTCCAAATAGGCTTTGTGCAAGTAGTACTTTTACTTTTTCTCTTGCTTCTAAGTCTTTCATGTATTTATAGTGTTTTTCAGTTTCTATCCCTAATTCGTTTAATAATTGTGCTGCATCTGATTCGGCATTCCAGCCATCAAGTTCAGCAAATTTTTCTTCTAGTTTTGCCACACGCATTCCGTCTTGTTCGTTAAAGTCTGGTTTTGCATATATTTCGTCTTTTTCTTTCATTATTTTATATAGTTTTGAATTTCCCATTATTACTGTATCTATTACTCTTTCTTCTTCATATGCAAAGTGATCTTGCTTTAATACTGATATTCTTTCTCCTTTATCTATTGTTACTTCTCCTTTTGATGGTTCAATTTCTCCTGATAATACTTTTAAAAATGTTGATTTTCCTGCTCCGTTTGCTCCTATTATTCCATAACAGTTTCCTTTTCCAAATCGTATATTTACATCTTCAAATAATACTCTTTTTCCAAATCGTATTGTGACTCCATTTGTGGCTAACATATTCTTTCCTCCTTGTTTTTATTCTTACTCATTATACACACTTTTTGAAATTTTTGCAATTAAATTATTGTTTTTTTATTTTTATTGTGTTATGATATTTTTTTACAAATTTATAAAAATATGGAGGTACTAAAATGGATGTAACCGAACTAATTTTAGAAAGGGAAGCTCAAATTCGGAAATTGCAACATGAAATTGATATTCTAAAGTTTGATGGGGTTCAGGCTTTGTTTAAGATTCCTTTATCTAATTATGAGAATGAACTTGACACTAAGTTGTACTATGTATTATTGCGGGCTGGTTATACTACTTTAGGAGATGTACTAGGCAAGTCAAAAGATGAATTACTTAAGTTGTATAATTTTGGTCCAAAAAAATTGGAAAAGCTTGAACATTGGGTAGCTGAAAAACATTTTGAATTCTTTTCTATATCTGATTAGTCATATTTTTGGGCATCGTAAAATAACGATGCCCTTTTTTAGTCATTATTAAATAATAATTTTATTGCCCATAATCCTGATATTCCTACTAATGAATATATTATTCTGGCTATTATTGTCATATTTCCGAATATCATTTCTACTAAATTGAAATTAAAAAATCCAATTAATCCCCAGTTAATAGCACCTATTATAACTAACACTAATGCTATTTTGTCAATTACTTTCATGTGCTTTCACTCCTTTTTTTATTAATTCGTTTTTCCTCTATTATTATTTGTCTTTTTACTTTTTTTATTCTTTTTTATTTTTATACTTTTTGGAAATTATAATTTTTTATTATGTATAATAATTTTTTTCTTTCACTATTATAAAATTTAAACAATTTAAAAATTTTTCATTTCTCTCTGAATGACTGTATTAATTCATTAATTTAACATATTTCTTTTTTTAAATATTATATATGTTATTATTCCCACTAACATTGTAATTCCTATTACTATATAAAATCCATATGGGTTGTTTGCAAGTGGTACTTGTACATTCATTCCCCAATAGCTTCCTATTATTGTTGGTATTGATAGTATGATTGTTATTGTTGTTAATACTTTCATTACTATGTTTAAATTATTTGATATTATTGATGCATATGCATCCATAGTTCCACTTAGTATATCACTGTATATTTTGGCCATTTCTATTGCTTGTTTGTTTTCTATTATAGCATCTTCTAGTATGTCTTCGTCTTCATTATATAGTTTTAGTATCTTTCCTCTTAGGGTTTTCTCCATTACTACTTCATTTGATTTTAGTGATGTTGTAAAATATACAAGACTTTTTTCTAGTGCTAACATTTTTAGTAATTCTTTGTTTTTCATAGAACTATTTAGTTCTTTTTCAGCTTTTTCTTTTTCTATATTTATTTTTTTTAGTTCTTCTAGGTATATTTCTGCATTTTTATAAAATATTTGTAATATCATTCTGCTTTTTTTATATGTTGTTACCATATTTTTTTTATTTTTTTCTAACTCTTCTATTATTCTATTTTCTTTTAATGATATAGTTAAAAAATAGTCATCTCGTACTACTATCATTCCAAGTGGCATTGTAGAATGTATTTCTTCATTGTTTTCTTTTTCCATTACTGGAACATCTATTAAAAATAGAGTTGTTCCATCCTCTTCTTCTTCATCTATTCTTGCTTTTTCTTCGTAATCTAATGCATATTTTATAAAGTCTTCTTGTATTTGGACTTTTCTACATACATCTTTTATTTCGTCCTTTGTTGGATTTATCATATTTATCCAACTTCCTTTTGAAATTTTGCTTGCTTGCTTTAATTCGTTTGTTTCTATGCTAGAGTTATATATTTTCACCATACTATCACCTTCTTATATTTTTTACTTTGTTTATTATTATATTCCTTTGTTATGTTTTTTTCTATGATTTTGTAAAAATAATTGCAATAAAAAAATATTACAAAATTATTACATTTGTTAAATTACAATGACAATTCATGACATTTGTTGACATTTTTCGAATATTTTTGATATAAGTTAACTATAATTTACAAATTAAAAAGGAGGTGAAAATTAAATGAAATTAAGACATGGTTTAATTATGTTATTAGCAATTTTAGCTTTTTTGTTTGTTATGCCTTGTATTGTTAATGCTAATGTAGAATATACTAGAACTATTCCTTCAAATGATGGTTCCATAATTTTAAATCTTACAGGTTTAGAATTAGACGATGGAGTTTCATATTCTTATGCTTTAACTACAAAAGGAATCGAGCCAACTACTTGGCATAATTTAATTGATTATACAAATACAACTGCAAGTATTCCTTTAAGTTCTGCAACACAAGATATCGTAAATGTTCTAAAATCTACTAATAAAGGTTATTTATATATTAAAAATAATACCGATAATAGTTATGTTTTAAATGCACTAGAGGTTAATCTAACATTACCTTTATTACAAGGTAGCCCTTATAGTAATGAAGGCACATACTATAAGTTTTCATTATTATATAATTCTATTGGTAATGAATACACCCATAGTGGGAATAATAATACATTTACACAAACTCAAAAAATAACAGATTCTGCTTTTATTGAAAAATTTTTAGATATCAAAAATAATAATAAAAGTATAACTTCTTTGGAATCTTATTTACCAACAATCCCAAATACTGGATATTCTTCTGAAAGAACGATATATCATAGATCTATAAACAATGGGCTTTATATCATTTGGGTAAAACGTACTGGTAATAATTGTAAAGATGTTTATAGTGCTGTTATTCACGATGGTCTACCTGAAGCTACTACTGTTAATGAGTATTTAGATTTTCCAAATGTAAAATCTATTCAAGTAGTAAGTCCTGTTTCTGGTACTTATAATACTACTCAAACAGTTAAAATTAGGGTGATTTTTGATAAAAAAATTACTGGTACAACTGTTCCTACTCTAGTTATTAAGTTTGGTGAAAGTGCTGAAAGAAGTGTTACTAACGGTACTATTAGCAATAATTATATTGAATATTCTTATAATATTCAAGCAGGTGACAATGGTCAACTTGCTACTGTTAGCTTAACAGGTGGTACTATTAAGGATATTTCTGGAAATGTTGCTGTTTTATCTTGTCCTATTATTAGTGGACATACTATAAAGGCTAATACAGAAGGTATTAACAATAATAATACTGGTAACCAAGATACAAATAATGATAATGATAATAATAATAATAATAATAACAATAACGATAATAATTCTGATAATTCAAATATAAATAATGGTACTGGAAATCAAGATAATAATTCTAACAACAATAATAGCAATAATAATCAAGCTAATAAAGCAGATGATTCTGCTGCTAAAGGTAAGTTACCTCAAACTGGTGCTACTATTGCTTTTTTAGTTGTTATAGTATCTGTTATTGGTATAGGGGTATTTGCTTTTTCAAAGTATCGTTCTTTGAAAGATATATAGGTTAATAGCAATCATATATATGAAATAACAAAGTGAAGAATAATTTTATTTCTTCACTTTGTTTAATTTTATTCCTATTGTTAAATAATTTATAGCAGTTGTGCGTAAATGTTATTAATTTTTCTTAAAATTTATTTATAGAAAAACCTCTTCCTTTAATTCATTTCGACTTTTCCTACTATACTGTTTATATCATCTATATTATATTTTTTCATATATTCTTCTATTCCTTCTATTACTTTTATAGATACATCTGGTGAAATGAAGTTTCCGGTTCCTACGGATATTGCACTTGCTCCTGCTAACATGTATTCTATTGCATCATCCCCGAGTTACTATTCCTCCTAAACCTAGTATTGGTATTTTTACTGCTTTGTAGGCTTGGTATACCATTCTTACTCCTACTGGTTTTATTGCAGGTCCTGATAGTCCTCCCATGTTGTTTGCTAGGTGTGGTTTTCTTTTGTGTATATCTATGCTCATTCCAAGTAAGGTGTTTATTAGTGATATTCCGTCTGCTCCTGCGTCTTCTGCACCACGTGCTGGTTCAACAATATTTGTTACGTTTGGCGTTAGTTTCACTATTAGTGGTTTGTCTAATACTTTTCTTACCTTGCTTGTTACTTCTTTTACTCCTTCATATGTTGTTCCAAATGCCATACATCCTTGTTTTACGTTTGGACATGATAGGTTTAGCTCTACTCCGTCTATGTCTAATGTGTTTAGTACTTTTGCAAGTTCTACATATTCATCTATTGAGCTTCCGCATGCGTTTACTATTATTGCGGTATTAAATTTTTTTAAGTATGGTAAGTCGTTTTTCATGAAGTATTTTACTCCTGGGTTTTGAAGTCCTATTGCGTTTAACATTCCGACACGTTGTTTCATACACTCTTGGTGGTTTGTTTCCTGCTTTTGGTTTTAGTGAGGTTCCTTTTGTGCAGATTCCTCCTAGTTTGTTTAGGTCTATGAATTCTTCGAATTCTCTTCCGTATCCAAATGTGCCTGATGCTACTGTTACTGGATTTTTCATTTTTATTCCTGCTAGGTTAACACTTGTATTCATATTTTTCTCCTTTTCTATACTTTATATTCTTCAAAATAATTAAGTCCATAATGTTCAAAAATTGCTTCTGTTCCCATTTTTACTACTTCATGATTTTCTAATCCTAATTTTTTTAATAATTCTTGGTAATTATCAACATTTTCTATATCTATTTCTAAATATGGTGGTATTTTATAAAAATCATCTATATCAAAATCAATATCTCCTAATTCATAAGAGATTCTTTGTGCTTTTGCTTTAGCAATTGGCTTCAAACCAATTGCTAAAAAGAAGTCTAATTGTTCTTTTACTCTACTAGCTTTATATTTTATTGCTTCTTTTATTTTTGGTTTGCTATTATTAATGTGAATTGAAACTTTTACGCTTCCTTCTTCTGTAATTCTAATTAATTTGTCTTGCTTTAAATAATCTCCATTTTCATTGTCTAAAACTGTAAACTTTCTTTCATCTTCATAAACTTTCTTTGCACCTAATTCTTCTAGCTTTTCTTTTACCTGATTTATGTCGACATTTAAAACTTTTATTTCATGTTCTACATATTCTGTGTTCATAATCCTTGTTCCTCCTTTTAATTGTTTAAAATTGTATATTTTTAGATTTCTACGTCATTTGCGTTAAATACTGGTCCTGCTTTGCATACATGCCAATATACTGGTGCATCTGCTGGGCTTTTTGCTGTTTTTACTGCACAACCTAAGCATGCTCCTATTCCACATGCCATTTTTTGTTCTAGTGATATTTCACATGGTATGTTTTGCTCTTTTGCATAAGCTTGTACTGCTTTTAGCATTGGTAGGGGACCACATGCGTATATTTTATCTAGGGTTTCTTTTTGGCTGTCTTTTTTTAGTTCGTTTATTGCAAAACCTTGTATTCCGTAGCTTCCGTCGTCTGTTGTTATTGTTAGTTTATCTGATACGTTTTTAAATTCTTCTTCTAGTGTAATTAGGTCTTTTGTTCTAAATCCTATGTATGTATGTACTTTTGTGTTTGTTTCTTTTTTTAGTTCTTTTGCTAGTTCATATAGTGGGAATATTCCTATTCCTCCACCTATTATTGCTACTTTTTTGTACTCTTTTATACTGAATGTCCCGTATCCAATCGGTCCTATTATATCTAGTTTTTCTCCTACTTTTCTATCTGCAAGTAATTCGGTTCCTTTCCCTTTTACTTGGAATATGAATTCTAGGATTCCTTCTTCTTTTCTTAAGTTATAAATGCTTATTGGGCGTCTTAGTAATGGTTCTATTGCATCTACTACTCTAATTTCTATGAATTGTCCTGGTTTTGCTGATTTTACTATTTCTTCTGCTTTTATGCTGAATTTGTATATATCTTGTTTTAATTTTTCTATTTCTAAAATTTCTGCTTTGCAATTTATTTTCATGTCATTTTCTCTCCTTTTCTTAGTTTTGGTATATGCCATCCACTTCAAGAGAGTAAAGGTTTCAATACTCTCAAGGGGCTGTCAGCGAAACTGACTGGTGGTTCTTTAATGCTAATTTATTTTATTTTTGATTGCCTCATTTAATTCATCTCTCATTCTTATTGCTTCATGTCTTGTTGCTTGGGCATATTCTTCTTCTTTAAATTTTTCTTTCCATTCTTCTTTTTTGTATGCACACATTAGGCTTCTTGAAGCGTTTACTATGCCTCCTATTCCATTTTGGTCAAACCCTAGTGCTATGTCGCTTGCAATTCCTCCTTGTGCACCGTATCCTGGTATTAGAAAGAATGTGTGTGGTGCTAATTTTCTAAGTGTTTTTAGTTGTTCTGGGTATGTTGCTCCTACTACACTAGATACACTGCTGTATCCATATTCTCCTCTTAGTTCTTCTCCCCATTTTTCTATTAGTGTTGCTACTTCTTCATATATTGTTTTTCCATTTTCTAGCTTTAAGTCTTGCAAGTCTCCTGATGATGGGTTTGATGTTTTGTCTATTATGAATATTCCTTTTCCATATTTTTTGCAGTCTTCTATAAATGGTTTTATTCCGTCTATTCCTAAGTATGGGTTGATTGTTATAAAGTCTACATCAAATATACTTTCCTTATTTTCTCCTATTGGTGTTTTTCCTATGTAAGCATTTGAATAGCTTTCTGCTGTTGAGCCTATATCTCCTCTTTTGGCATCTGACATTACTATCATGTTTTTTTGTTTTGCATATTCACATGTTTGTTTAAATATTTCTATTCCTTGTATTCCAAACATTTCATAAAAAGCATTGTTTATTTTTACTGCTGGAATTATATCATATGTTGCATCTATTAAATTTTTGTTAAATTCTAATATTCCTTTACATACTCCTTCTATATTGTTTTCGTATTTTTCTTTAATACAGTTTGGTAGTTTATCATATCCTGGGTCTATTCCTATTACTGTAGGATTGTTCATTGCTTTTATTTTATTTATTAGTTTATCCATCACATTTTGCATTGTTCTTTCTCCTTTATTTGTTAGTTTTTTACAATTCATAGCAATTTATAGTAAAAAAGTAGCAACACGAAGTGTTATACTTTTCACTTTGCGAGCCTGTCGAGCGGTGAAAATGTCCAACATCCAGTAAGATAAAGCGAACTTTAAAAGTTGACTATGAATTATAATGTTTATCTTTCATATACTATTCTTCCACCTACTATTGTGTATACTACTTGTCCTTTTAATTTTTTTCCTATAAATGGTGTGTTTTTTGATTTTGATACTATGCTTTCTTTTTGGTATGTGTATTCTATGTTAGGGTCAAATATTGTTAAGTCTGCATCATATCCTTGCTTTATTTGCCCTTTTTGTTTTAGTCCTAATAGTTTGCTTGGGTTGTATGACATTAGTTTTACTAAGTCTTGATATGTTATGTGGTTTTTATCTACTAGGTTTGTTATAGTAGCTGCAAGTGCTGTTTCAAATCCTATTATTCCATTTGGTGCTTGGCTTAGGTCTTTTTGCTTTTCTTCTTCAGAATGTGGTGCATGGTCTGTTATTATTGCATCTATTGTTCCATCTTTTAGTCCTTGTATTATTGCTTCTTGGTCTTTTTTTGTTCTTAGTGGTGGATTCATTTTTGCATTTGTTCTTGATGTTAGGACTTCTTCTTCTGTAAAGCTGTAATAGTGTGGACATGTTTCACATGTTACTTTTACACCACGTTTTTTTGCATCTCTTATCATGTTTACTGATGTAGAGGTACTTATGTGGCATATATGTGTATGTAGATTGTTTGTTTCTGCTATTACTATATCTCTTGCTGCCATTATTTCTTCTGCTTCTGGTAATACTCCTTCTACTCCTAATTTTTCAGCTACACTACCTGCATTTATTGCTCCTTTTGATACTGATTTTTCTTCACAGTGTTCTGATACAAAACTTCCTATTTTATTTGTTTCAATCATTGCTTCTCTTATCATTTTTGCATTTTCAACTGGCATTCCATCGTCTGAAAATGCAATTGCTCCTGTTTTTTTTAACTCACTAAAATTTACAAGTTCTTCTCCTTTTTCTCCGTACAGTTACACTTGCAAATGGTAAAACATTACATAGGTTTACTCTTTTTGCTTCTTCTATTATTCTGGACAAAACAATAGTGCTATCAGGAGTTGGTTTTGTATTTGGCATTGGACAAATTGTTGTATACCCTCCTTTAACAGCACTTTCTGATCCTGTTTGTATTGTTTCTTTGTATTCGTAACCTGGTTCTCTTAAATGACAATGCATATCTATCATTCCTGGCATAATAGATAATCCTGTACATTCTATTGTTTTGTCTGCATTTTCATTAATTTGTTTTTCTAGTTTTAATATTTTGTCGTTTTCAATTAGTATGTCCATTTTTTCGTTTATTCCTGATACATAGTCAATTACTGTTCCATTTTTTAGTAGAACTTTCATCTTTATAATTCCTCCCTTTTTTATTTTTTTTATTTTATCATTTTCCGTAGGCTTTTGCAAGTTTTTTATGAATTGTTGGTGCAAATTTTTTTAACCATGGATTATTTCAGAGGAATTGTTTCTATATAATGGTTTCTTAGCTAATTAGACTGTAATATTTCCTTTTTTAATGCATACACATCATAAGTATTATAAAATGTCCAATATGAATTTTTATCGTTAGTATATGATTTTTGCTTTCCAAAAGATAGTTGTCCAGTTGATGGATTATATGATTTTGTCATAGTTAAAATATTTTCTCCATCAGATCCACTTGCATATGCTAAACTTTTATTTACAATGAGAAACTTATCAATAGTAAAATTTTGATATTGATCTATATTATCCGCTGATGCTGTTTGGGCATATCTTGAGCTTAAATTTTCTTGCACTAAAACCATATATGTAGCTATTCCTTCTTCATATTTTTTTCTTGCAATACGCTTTAAATCATTAGACATTTCTTCTGCTGTCTTGTCTATAATTGAATTTTCTTCTGAGTTTTCTATTCCATAATTTTTAAATGCTTCTGCTAATTTAGTCTTAAATTGTAATAAATCTATATTTTCTGTGTTATCTGTTTCTAATACTTTGGTTACTTCTCTTGTTTGTATTGTTTTTGGTTTTCTTTTAATTATGTATAAGTCATATACGTTCCAAAATGTCCATTTAGTGTTATATGACTTTAATTTTCCTAAAGTTAAGGTTCCTGTTTGATTATCATATGTTTTAGAAATTGTATAATAACCTTCTCCATCATTTGTATTGGCATAAGTCATATATTTATTAACTATAATGACATCTTCTTTTGTAAGATTTTCATAACTTTCTATATTAGATAATGATATTGTTTGTACATATCTTGAACTTAAGTCTGTTTGTACTAATACCAAATCAGACTCTTTACCTTCTTCATAATTTTTACTTGCCATTTTATTTATATTTGAAATAATATCCTCTGTTGATTGTGTAGATGATGTTTTAATTCCTAATTCTGTAATAGTTGAAGCTATTTTAGTTTTAAATTCTTGTAATTCTTTATTTTCTTGTGGTTTATCAATTTGATTATTTTCGTCTTTATCATCTTCTATGTTTTCCTCTATATATGCAGAGTATTGATTTAATATATTTTTCTCTACATTTACTGAATTTCCATATTCTCCTTTTGCATATCCTGCTTTTTGTATTATCCCATTTTTTCCTAAAACAAAATTTAATACTATTCCTGATAATATTAATAATACAATTATGGTAATTACTAGAGAAATTAGTGTTATTGCTTTTTCTTGGTTTTGTTCTAATTTTTTCATCTTTTGTTGTTTCCTTTCTCTTTTTTACTTCGTTATTAACATTCTATGGCAATAACTACTACATGTCAATATTTTATAATTATTTATTTTGTTTTTTATTAATTCTACATTTGTTCATGTTGTTATAGATGTAAGTCTTGTTTTTGTAGTTTTTGATATGTGAAATATGTTAATATATTCTACGCTATTTATTCTTTCTATAGATTTCTATTCTATAATTTGATTTACTTGCATATTATTTACTAATCTTTTTTGGAGGTTTAATATATGTGCATGAATTATAAATTGTTTGTAAAAATTATTTCTATTTTTTTGGTGTCTTTTTTGTGTTTGCCTACTTTTTTACTTGCCACTGATAGTGTTCCTGTGTGGTCTTATGATGATGTTTCTACAGGCGTTAGTGCAGATGCTAATGAAAGTTCTTCTAATAGTTTAAATTTGGATTGTGGCTCTGCTATTTTGATTGAACAAAATAGTGGTAAGGTTCTGTATGAGCATAATATTCATGATAAACTTCGCCCTGCTAGTGTTACTAAGATTATGACTATTTTGCTTATTATGGAGGCTCTTGATAGTGGGAGAATTACTTTAGATACTCCTATTCCTTGTAGTGAAAATGCAAGTAATATGGGCGGATCACAAATTTGGCTTGATCAACGAGAAACTCTTACAGTTCATGAGATGCTAAAAGCTATTTGCGTTGTTAGTGCTAATGATTGTACTATTGCTATGGCTGAGTATTTGGCAAGTTCTTGCGAAGCTTTTGTTATGCAGATGAATGCTAGGGCTCGTGAACTTGGTATGAATGATACTACTTTTAAGAACCCTCATGGTATTGATGAGGATGGTCATGTTACATCTGCTTATGATATTTCTATTATGTCTCGTGAACTTTTGACTAAACATCCTAAGATTACTGAATATACTACTATTTGGATGGATAGTTTACGTGATCGGTAAATCTAGCCTTGTTAATACTAATAAGCTTATTAGAAATTATAAGGGTGCAACTCGGACTTAAGACTGGTTCTACCTCTGTTGCTTTATATAATTTATCCGCTTCGGCTACTCGTGATGGTTTGTCTTTAATTGCTGTTATTATGAAAGCCCCTAATACTAAAGTTCGTTTCTCTTGCGCTACTAAGCTTTTGGATTATGGCTTTAATAATTATTCTTATAAGGAATTTGGCAAAACTGGTGATACAGTAAAATCTCTTGTTGTTAATAGAGGTGTTTCAAATTCTGTTGATGCAGTTCTAGAAAACTCTTGTGGAGCTTTGGTTAAAAAGGGGGATGATAAGAATTTAGTACAAGATATTATTTTAGATGATAGCGTTGTTGCTCCTATATCTAAGGGGCAAAAGCTTGGTGAGGTAAATTATTCTATTAACGGAGAGGTCGTAGGTAGTTCAAATATTGTTGCAAAAAGTGATGTTGATAAGATTAGTTTATGGAATATGACTACTTTTTTGTATGAGAGTTGGTATAGACTTATTAGATAAGGATGTAATATTGTTACATGTGTATTTGATTTATTTTATATTAATTAATATAAGTTTATTATGTAATTTGCATTTTGTGATAAGTTATCAACATTTTTATAAAAATTCACATGTTATCCACAAAAGTTATCCACAGCAGTGGATAACTTTTGCGTTGTTGCTTTATTAGTGCTTATTTCATGTTTTTAGCCTTTATTTGATTATTTCTTTTACATTTTTAATACCTCTTTTAATTGATTATTTCATGTTTTTTACATCTTGTGTAAATTTTGCTTGATTTTCATTGACATTATTCGATTTTTATTTTATTATGTTTATGAAAAAAATGTTTTTAACAATTTATTGTTAGAATGGAGGTTTTATATAAATGAATAATTTAAAGTCATATTTATTTGAGACTCATGCTATTAAAGTTTGTAAAAGTGATAAGCCTTTTTGGTTAACTTCTGGAAAAATTAGTGCTTATTTTATTAATACTCATTTTGTTTATGGAAGTGAAGATGATGCTAATGTTTTACTAAGTTTTATTGATGATAATAAACATGATAAACTTGGTATGCCAAAACAAATTTTTAAGATGGTTAAATCTCAATATGAGAATAATTCAATTTATAATGATGTTATTAATGAAATGATTTCTTTTATTAGGGATAATGTTAATATGGAAGAAATTGATTATATTTCTGGCGGTGAAAGACGTGATTGGTTTTTCTCATTATTAATTGCTAATATTTTAAATAAACCACATATTACTATTTTTAAAGATTTATCTTGTGTAGTTAGTGATTGTAATTTTGAAGATACTAAAATTGCTACTCCTATTAATAGTAAAAAGGTTTTACATATTACTGATTTAATTACTGTTGCTTCAAGTTTTATTCGTGCTTGGATTCCTGCTATTCAAAATTTGGGCGGTGAACTTGTTTTAAGTCTTTGTGTTGTAGATAGAATGCAGGGTGGTGCAGATAGGCTTTCTGATCTTGGTATTAAATCATATTCTTTGACTTCTATTGATGAAGCTTTGTTTGATACTGCTTTTGATAAAGGACTTATTGATAAAGAGCAATTAGATATGGTTCATAATTTTATTAAAGACCCTGATGGTAGTATGAGATCCTTTCTAGTAGCTCATCCTGAATTTTTAGAAGATGCTCTACATTCTGATGAAAAAACCGCTGGACGTGCTAGGCTTTGTGTTGATGGGAATTTGTATAATTTGTAAAAAGAAATAGTTGGTTGAAAATCAACCAACTATTTCTTTCCTAATGTTATTTTTACAGGACTTATTATTCCTTTTCTTTGCACTAGCAATGTTACTTCATCATTTGGCTTTTTGGTATAGATATATTTTCTTAGTTCACTCATTTTATTTAGGTTTTCTCCATCTATTTTTGTTATTATATCTCCCTTTTTTATTCCTGCTTTTTCTGCTGGTGAGTTTTTTATTACTTCTACTACATATATTCCATTTTCTAATTGAAGCTCAGAATCTAAGTATGGAATTACGTTTTTGTCATATGAGAATATTCCTATGTTTGCTTCATCAAAGTCTCCTGTTTGAATATAGCTTTCTATTATTGGTTTTATTATATTTATTGGTATTGCAAATCCTATGGCTTCTGCAGAGTCTATTTTTATAGAGTTTATTCCTATTACTTCTCCTTCTGGATTTATTAGTGGTCCTCCGCTGTTTCCTGGGTTTATTGTTGCATCTGTTTGAATTAGATCTTCCATATATGAGGATTTTTCTTCTTCTTCTATTTTTATTGTTCTATCTTTTGCACTTATTATTCCTGAAGTTACTGTTCTCCTGAATTCAAATCCTATTGGGTTTCCTATTGCATATACTTTTTCTCCTATTCGTATTTTTTCTGAATCACCTAGTGTGCTATACTTAAGTCCTTTTGCATTTATTTTTACAATTGCAAGGTCTAGGTCTGTATCAGACCATACTACTTCTCCTCCATATTCTTTTCCATTTTCTAATGTAACATAACAGTTTGAATATTTTTGTCCTGATACATGTTCATTTGTTATGATGTATCCATCTTCTGATACAATTATTCCTGTTCCTAGTCCTAATTTTGTACTTCCTCCTTGCAAAAATATCGAGCTTCCATTTTCTTGTAGTTTTGATATTCCTACAACACTTACTGATACTTCTTCTAATACATCTGCTATTTCTCTACTTTCTTCTTTTATTTGGGCTACTGTTTGTGATGTTCTTTTGGCTTCATATGTTGTAATATTATCTTCATTTCCGAATGTCTATGTTTATGTATAGGTTAAATAGATAAAATCCTGTTATTGTTATAAATAATAATATTGTGGTTGTTATTACTACTGTTTTTAAACTGTCGTTTACTCTTTTTCTTCTTTTCATATGGTTTCCTCCTACCTCTGTACAATATATATTTATTATTTTTACCTATTTTTCAAATTTTAAACTCTCATCTATATATTTTTATTCCAACAGCTAGACAAAAGTAATAATCTAATATATAATAAAAAATAGTCATTAAGGTTACTCTACCCTTTGGAGGGAAAGGAGGGCGGAAGAATGAACGGTTACAATTTAGTATGGTTGTTACTGAAAGAAATCGAAAGATTGAATGCAGAATTGCAATCATACAAAGACAAAGAACAAAAAAACTAATAGTATTAGTTCAAGGAGCATCTTCACATTAGCTCCTTGTTTTTTTATACATAAAAAAAGAATATGCGTTCTTCACTCCACATATTCAGCGTTACAAATGAACGGTTACATTCAATTCGTAATGTTATTATAACATCAATTTTATTATATGTCAAATATATTTTTTTATTCCAAAAAAAGAGTAAATTGAACATCCAATAAATAATATGCTATTATATTTATAGCAATTGCAATAAGTAGGTCAAGTAATTGTATAACAAAAGAACTAGGAAAACATGCAAATCCTAGTTTTTTTCTTACTGTTTTAATCCATTAATTTTGTCGAATTTTATTACTTTTTCTGCCTAATATTACATTTATATTACATTTTATATTTTTTTCCAAAAAGGTTTATTTTTTTTTGTTTTAATTGTATAATTTAAGGGATTTATAAGGAGTTTTGTCTTCTTATGAAATATTATAAGGGAGATAACACAAATATTATTATTTTTTATTATTTGTGTTTTAAATGAAAGGAAGGAAAATCGCTATGGGAAATAAGATTTACGATTTGACTAATCCTCAAAAGTCAATTTTACTTACTGAAGAATTTTATAAAGGTACAAATATTAATAATATCTGCGGAACTGCTGTTATTGAAAATGAGATAAATTTTGATTTGTTAAAAAAAGCAATATCAATTTTCATTAATAATCATGATAGTTTTCATTTAGAATTAGTTTTAGAAAATAATGAAATGAAACAATTTTTGAACAATAAGAACGATACTTTTATAGAAATAATAGATATTAAAACTATGGAGGAAATTAATAATATAGAAAAAAATATGATTAACCATGTTTTTGATATATATAATGGAGATACCTTTTTAGTTAAAATTTTTAGGCTTCCAAATAATTCAGGTGGTTTTATTTGGAATATTCACCATTTGTTTGCTGATTCTTGGAGTTTGGGTATTGTTGCAAATGATATTGTTCGTATTTATTCTTGTTTATTAAATGGTGAAGAAGTTTCTAAAAATGAGGATTTTTCTTATTTAAATTATATAGATTCTGAAAAAGAGTATTTTGCAAGTGATAAGTTTAAAAAGGATAAGGAATACTGGAATAATATTTTTAATACAATTCCAGAACAGGCTACTATTCCTGGTTCTCTTGCTGATTCTTCTAATAATTTTTCTCCTATAGCTAAAAGAGAAACTTTCAATATTGATAAAAATATGCTTGATAAAATTACTGATTTTTGTAAATCTTGTAATGTTTCTGTTTTTAACTTTTTTATGGCTGTTTTTGCTATTTATATTGGTAGAGTTAGTGGAAAAGATGATTTTGTAGTTGGTACTCCTATTTTAAATAGAACTAATTTTAATGAAAAAAATACTACTGGTATGTTTATTAATACTGCTCCTCTTAGGTTTTGTATCGATGACAGTTTGGATTTTAAATCTTTTGTTTCAAATATTGCAAAGGATTCTATTGGTATGCTTCGTCATCAAAAATATTATTACCAAACTATTTTAGATGATTTAAGAAAAAATAATCCTAAACTTCCTAATTTATATAATATTCTTATTTCTTACCAAGTAACTAAAGCTGCTACTGAAAAAGGGGTTAATTATTCTACTCGTTGGATTTTTAATGGCAGTTCTACTGATGATTTAGATATTCATTTATATGATCTAAATTCTTCTCGGAAGTCTTGATGTTGCTTATGATTATAGGGTTTCTAAATATTCTTGTGATGATATTTGTGATATACATAATCGTATTTTGCATGTTATTAACCAGATATTTGAAAATCCAAATATGTGTTTAAAGGATTTTGAAATTGTTACTGATGAAGAGATGAATGATATTTTGTATAAGTTTAATGATTTTAATGCAAAATATCCTTATAATGCAACTCTTGTTAGCTTATTTGAAGAACAGGTTCAAAAAACTCCTGATAATGTTGCAGTGGTTTTTAAAGATACTTCTTTAACATATAAAGAATTAAATGATAAAGCTAATGCTCTTGCACATTATATGATATCTTATGGTGTAAAAAAGGATACTGTTGTGGCTTTACGTATGCCAAAATCTTTAGAAATGGTTATTGGTATTCTTGCAATTATTAAAGCTGGTGCTTGTTATTTGCCTATCAATTTAGGATATCCTGAAGAACGTGTAAAATATATGGTATCTGATAGTGGTGCAAAGGTTTTATTGTTTTTAAATATTGCAGATGATATGCCTTTTGATATTCCAAAAATTGATATTTCTTTAAGTAATAATGATATTTATATGTGTGATACTTCAAATTGTGATATTGATATTTCTCCTGAAGATTCACTTTATATTATTTATACATCACGGTTCTACTGGTAAACCTAAAGGTGCTTTATTATGCCATAGAAATGTTGTTAGGTTAATAAAAAATGATTCTTTTCAGTTCGATTTTAATGAAGCTGATGTTTGGCCTATGTTTCATTCTGTTGCTTTTGATGTTTCTGTATGGGAAATGTATGGTACTTTATTAAATGGTGCTAAACTTATATTGGTTCCAGAAGATATTGCACAAGATCCTGCTGAATTTTTGAATTTATTAAGAAAAGAAAATGTTACTGTACTTGACCAAACACCTACATATTTTTATAATTTATTGGCTGAAGAATTGAAACGTGATGATTCTACTTTAAAAATAAGATATATTATTTTTGCGGGTGAAGCTTTAAAGCCTTGCTTAATTAAGCCTTGGAAAGATAAATATCCTTTTACAAGATTAATTAATATGTATGGTATTACAGAAACCACTGTCCATGTTACTTTTAAGGATTTATCTAATGAAGATTTATTACTTCCTAAGTCTAATATTGGTGTGCCTATTCCTACTTTAAAGATGATTTTATTAGATAAGAATTTAAAACTTGTTCCTTATGATGTACCTGGTGAAATTGGTGTTATTGGTGATGGTGTTTTTAAAGGTTATTTAAATAGACCTGACCTAAATAGTACTAAATTAATAAGAAATCCTTATGATAATTCTCAAATTATGTATCGTTCTGGTGATAGTGCTATTCTTCATAAGGATGGGTCTTTTGAGTATTGTAAAAGAATTGATACTCAAATAAAAATTCGTGGATTTCGTGTTGAACTTGGTGAAATTGAAGAGAAAATTTTGAATTTTAAAAATATAAGTTCTTGTGTTGTAGCTAAAAAAACTGATGAATTTAATCATGATATTTTATGTGCTTATTATGTTAAAAGTGGTCCTGTTGATATTAATAATTTAAAGCTAGCTTTAAAAAAAGATTTAGCAAGTTACATGATTCCTCAGTATTTTATAGATTTACCATCTCTTCCATATAATCATAATGGTAAGATTAATAGAGATGCTTTACCTCTTCCTGAGGTTTTTGATGAAACAAAAGAGATTATTGCTCCTCGTAATGATATTGATGCTACTTTAATTGATATTTTAAAAGTTATTTTACATGTAAATACTATTAGTATTGATGATTCTTTCCTTGATCTTGGTGGGGATTCTCTTTGTGCTATGAATTTCTGTACTATGATTTTGGATAAATTAGGTGTTCAAGTATATGTTAAAGATGTTTTAAGTAAACCTGTTATATTGGATTTATCTGATTATATTCAAAGTATAAATTTAAAAGCTAGTACTTATCATATTGAAAAGTCTGTTAAAAGAGAGTTTTATCCATTATCATCTGCTCAAAAAAGAATTTATTATGCTTCAAGTTTAGATAATAATTCTACTTTATATAATATTGCTGGTGGTATTGTAATTAATAATTGCTTGGATACTAACAAAATTAAAGCTTGTTTTGATGCACTTATTGAAAGACATGCTTCTTTACGTACTCATTTTGAAATAAGAAATAATGATATTGTGCAAATAGTTGATGATAATGTAGATTTTAATTTTGATGTATCTACAAGTACTACTGATAATTTAAATGATATATATTCTAGTTTTGTAAAGCCTTTTGATTTGTCACTTGCTCCTTTATTTAGAGCTAAGTTGATTAAGTTAAATGATAATAAAATGCTTCTTTTACTTGATATGCATCATATTATTAGTGATGGTACTTCTCTTTCTATTTTATTACAAGAGCTTTGTGATTTATATAATGGTTCTTCTTTACCAGAAAAACAAATTGATTATACAGATTTTGCTTTATGGGAAAAGGATCAATTTGAAACTGATGAATTTAATAATTTAAAAGATTTTTGGGTAGGTAAGTTTAGTGATGAAATACCTTTATTAAATATGCCTACATCTTATAAAAGACCTGCTGTACAGAGTTTTAAGGGTAATAATTATCATAAAAAATTATCTTGTGATGTTTTTAATAAAGTAACTACAATATCTAAGAAGTTAAATATCACTCCATATATGTTTATGCTTTCATGTTATTATATTTTACTTTCAAAATATACTTCTTCTAATGACATTGTTGTTGGAACTCCTATTATTGGAAGAGATAACTCTTTACTAAATAATGTTATTGGTATGTTTGTAAATACTTTGGCTTTAAGAAATAAAATAGATTCTTCTTTATCTTTTAGCGAGTTTAGTAAAATTATTAAAGAGAATTGTGTTGATAGTTTTAAAAATCAGGCTTATCCTTTTGATATGCTTGTAAAAGATTTAAATATAAAAAGGGATGTTAGTAGAAATCCTTTATTTGATGTTATGTTTGTTTATCAAAGTAATGGATATCCTAATATTAACTTTAAAAATACCACTGTAGATTATTTTATACCTGATAATGATGTTTCTAAATTTGATTTAACTTTAGAAATAGTTCCTATTAATGATGAGTATTCTTTACGTTTTGAATATTGTACTGAGTTATTCGATGAGGATTTTATTAAGAGATTATCTTCTCATTATATAAATATTTTAAATGCTATTTTGGAAAATTGCGAGGTTAAAATAGCTGATATTGATATGCTTTCAGAAGAAGAAAGAAATCAGATATTATATGATTTTAATGATACTAAATTGGATTATCCTAAAAATAAAACTATAGTAAATTTATTTGAAGAACAGGTTGCAAAAACGCCTGATAATATTGCTGTTGTTTTTGAAGATAAAAAATTAACTTATAGGGAATTAAATGAGAAAGCCAATCAACTAGCTTGTAAACTAAATTCTATGGATATTAAATCTGGTGATGTTGTCGGTGTTTGTTTGAATCGTTCTATAGAATTATTAGTTAGTATTTGTGCACTTTTTAAATTAGGTGCTGTTTATATGCCTATGTATATAGGATATCCAAAAGATAGACTTACTTATATGTTAAAAAATAGTAATGCAAAATTATTAATAACATCTTCTAATAATAAATTACGTAATTTTGATGATGTAGAAAAGCTATTTATAGATTCTATTAATGATATTGACTCTTCATGCAAAATTAATTTAGCTAAAAACTTTTCATCTTCTAGTACTGCATATATTATTTATACATCTGGCTCAACTGGAAAACCAAAAGGGGTACAGATATCTAACCGCAATTTAATTAACTTTATTTATGCTTTCAATAAATATTTTGGTAGTATATCTTCAAATGATATATTTTTATCTTCAACTAATATATCGTTTGATGTTAGTATTTTTGAATTATTTTTACCAATATTAACAGGTGCCCAAGTAGTGTTATACCCTGAAGATGTTATAAAAAATATTGCTTTATACTGTGATATAATTGTAAATAATAAAATTACTGCTTTATATATTCCACCAAATATATTAAATGAAGTGTATGATCTTTTAAAAGATAAAACTGTTTATATTAAAAAAATACTTGTTGGTGTTGAAGCAATTCGCAAGAGTACTTTAAATAAATATTTAAAAATGATTCCAGATTTAAAAATAATAAATGGATATGGTCCTACAGAAACTACTATATGTTGTACAGCTTTTGAATATTCATTAGATGAAACAAATGATAGTCTTGTTTCTATTGGTCATCCTCTTTTTAATAACCAAATATTTATTTTATCAACAGATAAGACTTTACAGCCTATAGGTGTAATAGGAGAAATTTATGTTGCTGGTGATGGTGTAGGAATTGGATATATAAATGATTCTAATAAGACGTCTTTAAATTATGTCCCAAGCAAATATAATGCTACTAGTCCTACTATGTATAAAACTGGTGATTTAGCCAAATGGAATTCTGATGGGACTATTTGCTTTATTGGAAGAAATGATTCACAAATAAAAATATCAGGACATAGAATTGAGTTAAATGAAATTAATCATGTTATTAATTCTTATCCTAATGTTGAAAAATCTTTTTCTACTACTTATAGTTTTGGAAGCACTACTGGAATCGTATCATATTTTACTGCTGATAGAACTGTATCTATTAAAGATTTAAATGCCTTTTTGCAGAGTCAACTTGCAGACTATATGGTACCTAATTTTATAATACAAGTTAGTAAATTTCCTTTAACTTCTAATGGAAAAATTGATAAAAATAAATTACCAAAAAACTTTATTAATTCTTCAAAAGAATATGTTGAACCTAGAAATTCTTTTGAAAATAGTATTGTAGAAATTTGGAAAAAGTTATTTTTTATTAATAATATTGGAATTAATGATAATTTCTTTGATTTAGGTGGTGATTCATTAATTGCTATTAAATTTCAAATAGAAGCTATGAATATTGGTCTTAATATTACTTATGCAGATATATTCTCTTATCCTACTATTAAGCAATTATCTGAAAAATCAAATAATTCTAACTGTTATAATTATAATGATGCTTCCTATAATTACTCTAAAATTGATGCACTTATAGCAAAAAATCGCATAGAAAATATCTTACCAAATAAATATACAGCTAATCATGAAATTGGTAATATTTTACTAATTGGTGCTACTGGATTTTTAGGTATTCATTTATTGGATTATTATCTATCAACACAATCTGGTATAGTATATTGTTTAATACGTGAAAAGGATTCTTTATATCCAGAAGAACGTTTAAAGAAAATTTCTAATTTTTATTTTGGCGATAAATATAATGATTTATTTGGTAAACGAATTATTGTTATTAATGGTGATATGACTCTACCTAAATTTAATTTAAGTGATGTTAATTATAAAAATCTTGGTCAAAATGTTAATGCTGTTATAAACAGTGCAGCTTTAGTAAAACACTATGGTAATTACAAGCTTTTTAATGATACTAATGTAATTGGTACAACAAATATTATAAATTTTTGTGAAACTTTTAATAAAAAATTATATCACATTTCGACATTAAGTGTGTCTGGTAGTGGTGTATTTAGTGGAAAAAATACTGATATTGTCTCTTTTAGCGAAGATAATTTTTATATTGGTCAAGACTTAAATAATATATATATATATACAAAATTTGAAGCAGAAAAAATAATATTTGAAAGGATCCTATCTGGTAGTTTGAATGCTTGCATTTTAAGAATTGGTAATATTACAAATAGATTTTCAGATGGAAAATTTCAAATAAATGTTAGTGAAAACGCTTTTGTAAATAGGCTTAAATCTATATTTAAATTAGGAGTTATTCAAAAGAAATTTTTAGAACACTCTTTAGAATTTACTCCTGTAGATGTTTGTAGTAAGGCTATTGTAAAAATAATACAAAGCAATCCTGAATTTTCAGTTTTTCATTTGTTTAATTCTAATTTATTAAGGATTGATACATTGTTAAATTATTTGGATTGTTTGAATAGAACAATAACTTGCGTTGATGATAAAGATTTCTCTTGCACTATTGAAAAATTTTTATCAAATGATGAATTAAAAAATGATATTGCTGGTATTATTACTGATTTAGATAAAGATAAATTGCTAAATTTAATTGCTCATATTATACCAAATGATGATTTTACTATTAATTATTTAACACACCTTGGATTTCAATGGCCTGAAATTGATATTGATTACATAAAGAAATATCTTCACTATTTTGATAGTATAAACTTTTTAGATTAGGAGGTTATTTATAATGGATTTAAATATGATATTACTATGTATTTCCTTACTTGCTAATGCAACTTTACTATTTATGATATTAAAATCTAAACATAAAACTCAATTGGAAACTGTATTTTCTTTAACTTTATTAAGTAACTCTATTTGCCTTATTGGACAGATTTTACAGTTGGTTTTTATTGATAAGTATAACCCTATTTATTTTGATTATTTTGTTTATATTGGAACTTGTTTCCAACCTCTTAGTATACTATTTACTGGACTTATTTTTGAAAATACAAAATTACATTTTAAAAAGAGCTATATTTTGCTTTTTATTATACCTATAATATCTTTATTAGTATTATGGACAAATGATTATCATCATTTATTTTATGAAGTGTATTCTACAAGTCTTAATGATACTACTTATGGACCTTATATATCTGTACATCATATATATTCCTATGTTGTATTGTTTTTAGGTGTGTTCCATTTACTACGCTTTTCAATAAAGAATTCAGGCTTTTTCTCAAAACAATCCTTCTTAATTGTTTTAGGCGTTAGTATACCACTTTTAATAAATATATTGGGTAGTTTAAAAATAATACCTATGAGTATTTATATTACTCCTATATCTTTTACACTTTCTATAATTTGTTTTGCATTTGCTATACTTAAGTTCAACTTTTTAAAAGTTACGCCTATTGCACTACAAAGAATAGTCGATAGAATTTCAGATAGCTATGTTGTTTTAAATGAAGATAACGTCATCACTGATTTTAATGCTACTTTTTTAACTACTTTTAATTTAAAATCAACTGATATACGAAATCATAACATTGTTGACATAGTCAATAAATTTAATGATAATAATATTGATGTTAATTCTTTGCTTATTACTTTAGACAATGTAAAAACTTCTTCTGATACTTTTCGTTACGAAAAGCATTTTGAAAGTGTACATAAGCATTTTAACATAGAAATTAACGATATAAAATCCAACGAAAAATATGTTGGAACTCTTATTCTTTTAAAAGATATCACCCAACATATCGAAGATATGGAAACCATTAAGAAAAACCAAGATATGCTTATTGAAAAAGAACGTCTTGCTTCTCTTGGTCAATTAGTTGGTGGTATTGCTCATAACTTAAAAACTCCTATTATGTCCATAGCAGGTGCTTCCGAAGGGCTTACGGATTTGGTTAAAGAGTATGATTCTTCTATTGAAGACCCAAAAGTTAATTTTGCTGATCATCATGAAATTGCAAGTGATATGACTGAATGGATTGAGAAGATTAAAACTCATACTTCATATATGTCTGATATTATTACCGCTGTTAAAGGTCAAGCTGTTACTTTGAATGAAAATGAACAGGATTCTTTTACTATTGAGGAACTTATTAAGCGTGTTAATATTCTTATGAAACATGAACTTAAAAATGCTTTGATTGATATGAATGTTAAAATTAATACTGATGATTTGACTCTTTTACATGGTAATGTAAATAGTTTAGTTCAGGTTATTAATAATATGATTTCTAATGCTATCCAGGCTTATAATGGACAGAGTAATCAGTTTATTGATTTGATTGTTAATAAGGATAATGATAATATTGTTATTTCTGTTCAGGATTATGGATCTGGTATGACGGATGAGGTTAAGGATAAGTTATTCCGAGAGATGGTTACTACTAAGGGAAAAAACGGTACTGGTCTTGGTATGTTTATGTCTTATTCGACTATTCGTGGAAACTTTAGTGGTGATATTACTTTTGAATCTACAGTTCGGTAAGGGGACTAGGTTTAATGTTATTTTGCCATTGTAGAGCAATAAAAGAAGCGTTTTTAATCGCTTCTTTTATTTTTTATACTTTCTTTAGCACTTGTATAGCTTCTTCTATAGTAATTGTGTTTTGTTCTCCTGTTTGCATGTTTTTTAGTGATATTGTGCTATTTTTTATTTCGTCTTCACCAAGTATTGCTACATATGGTATTTTTAATTTATCTGCATATTTGAATTTCGCTTTTATTTTTTTATTTCCCATATAAACTTCTGCATTAATTCCTGCATTTCTTAGTTTACTTGCTATCGGCAAACATGATTCTATGTCTTCATTCATCGATATTACTAATACTTCTGAAATGGAGCTTTTGTTTACTGCTATTACATTTAGTTCGTTTAGTTTATAAAATAGCCTTGTTAGTCCAATTGATATTCCTACTCCTGGTAATTGTTTGTCTGTATAATAATCTGCTAGGTTGTCGTATCTTCCTCCTGAACATACGCTTCCTATTTGTTTGTAGTCATTTAAGAATGTTTCATATACTGTTCCTGTGTAATAGTCTAGTCCTCTTGCTATACTTAAATCTACCATGAAGTTGCTTTTTGGTACTCCAAATAATTGTATGTTTTTTACTACTTGTTTTAGTTCTTCTAATCCGTTTTCAAATGTCGCGTTTGTGACTTTTAGTTTCTCTAGTGCTTCTATTTTTTCTTCATTGTTTCCGCTTATTAAGATGAAGTTTATTATATTGTTTATTGCTTCTTTTTTTAATCCTAGTTGTGTTAGTTCTTTTTCTACGTTTTCTTTTCCTATTTTTTCTATTTTATCTATTATTCTCATAATGTTTTGTGATATGTTTGTTAAGTTTAATTTTTCAAATAGTCCATTTAGTATTTTTCTATTGTTTATATGAATTGTGAAGTTGCTAAATCCTAGTTCTTTAAATGTTGTATAGATGATGCTTGGGATTTCTGCATCGTTTAAAATTGATAGTTCTCCATCTCCTATAATGTCTATATCTGCTTGGTAGAATTCTCTAAATCTTCCTTTTTGTGGTCTTTCTCCTCTATATACTTTTCCTATTTGATATCTCCTAAATGGGAATTGTAGTGTTCCATAATTTTGTGCTACGTATTTGGCAAGTGGTACTGTTAGATCAAATCTCATTGATAGGTCTGTGTCTCCTTTTGTAAAACGGTAAATTTGTTTTTCTGTTTCTCCTCCTGCTTTTGCAAGTAATACTTCTGATAGTTCTAGTACTGGTGTATCTAGTGGTATAAATCCAAATTTTTCATATGATTTTTGTATTTTTTCTTTCATCTTATTAAATACTATTTGTTCATTTGGTTGTAATTCCATAAACCCTGGCAAGGTTCTAGGTTCTACTTTATTTCCGGTTCTCATTAATTTCCTTCCTTTCGTTTTATTTCTCTTTTTTTAAGTATCATTGTAACATATTATTTTGACTATTTCAATAATGCTTTTTTTGTATTTTTATGTTAAATTTTGTTTTTAATATTGATTTTATGGCATTTTATTAATATAATAGTTTTATCAAATATTAAGAGGTGAAATTTTATGAGAAAAGGTTATTCTGAAAATAATTCTAATGGTTATAAAGTTATTGTAGTTGATGATGAAGTTGGTATTATTGATTCTCTTTCTATTTTTCTTAAACGTTCAGGTTATAATTTTACAGGTGTTACTGATCCTCTTGAGGCTATTGAAAGAGTTAAAACTGAACATTTTGATTTAATGCTTTTAGATTTCATTATGACTCCTCTTCATGGTGATCAGGTTGTTGAGGAAATTAGAAAGTTTAATAAAGAATTATATATTTTGTTACTTACTGGACATAAGGATTTAGCTCCTCCTCTTGAGACTATTCGTCGTCTCGATATTCAAGGTTATTGTGAGAAGAGTGATAAGTTTGATCAATTGCTTCTTCTTATTGAATCTGGTATTAAGGCTATTTCACAAATGAATATGATTAAGAAAATTAATGGTGAGTTACAAGATACTTATGATAAATTGGAACGTGCTTATATGGAAAGTATTCAAACTCTACGCTATACAGTTGAGGCAAAGGATGCTTATACAAGAGGTCATTCTGATAGGGTTTCTGAATATAGTGTTTTGATTGGTAGATATATGGGATTAACTGAATCAGATTTAAAGATTTTGCATATTGGTGGTTTGTTCCACGATGTTGGTAAGATTGGCGTTCCTGATAGTATTTTATTAAAAACTGATAAGCTTACTGATGATGAGTATTCTGAAATTAAGAATCATCCTACTATTGGTGCTCATATTTTGTCTACTGCTACTATTTTTCAGGATTTAATTCCTATTGTTAAGCATCATCATGAAAAATATGATGGTACTGGTTATCCAAGTAAGCTTGCAGGCGATAACATTCCTTTTATGGCAAGAATTGCTGCTGTTGCTGATACTTTTGATGCTATGACTTCAAAAAGGACATATAGAAATGCTCTTCCTTTAGATGTAGTTATAGCTGAAATAAAAAGATGTAGTGGAACTCAATTTGATCCTAAAGTTGCTGACGTGTTCCTAGATATTTTGAATAATCATTATGATGAAATTTCTGATATTCAAAATAGGTATATTTAGTAAATTTGATTTATATAATATAGATAGAAGTTTATATAACTTTTATCTATTTTTACATTACATTAAAATATAATACAGAAAACTAGCAAGTATTGTATGTTACACTAATATTACATTTGTTACATTGTTATGTATTTATCTTGTAATGTATTGACATATTACATAATTTACTGTATATTTAAGTCGAATTTTTAATTTAAAAGGAGGATGTTTTTTATGATGGCATCAGAGATTAGAGCTAATGCTCGTGAAGCACTTCGTGGAAAATGGGGTAAAGCTGCATTATTAACTTTAACATATGCAATTATTGTTTTTGTTATTAATTTTGTTTGCAGACTTATACCAATAGTAGGTGGTCTTTTACTTTTGGTGATTTCTACACCTATTTCTTTTGGTTTAATTGTTTCTTTTATGAGACTAAAAAGAGGTGAAGAAGTTGGATATACTGATTTCTTAAATAGCGGTTTTACTTCTTTTTCAAAGGTATGGGGTGTAGTAGGTAATACTGTTTTAAAAATGATTTTACCTATTTGCTTATTAGTAATTTTTATTATATTGTTTGTTATTTCTATTGGAGGTTCTCTTGCATCGCGGAATTATTGCAGGTTCTTCTGCAGGAGTAGCAGGTTTTGGATTTTTAGGTTATATAAGCCTTATAGGTTATATTGTATCTTTAATTTATGTTATTGTTAAGGGATATTTATATTCTTTAAGTTTTTACATTTTAAATGATAACCCTAATATGACTGGTAAAGAAATTGTTGAAATGAGTGAGAACTTAATGCAAGGTAATAGATGGAGATTTTTCTTTTTAGGTCTTACTTTTATTGGTTGGTCACTTTTAACATGCTTTACTTTAGGTATAGGTATGCTTTGGTTAATGCCTTATACAATTGTTGCAATGATTTGCTTCTATGAAAATCTTAGTGAAAATTCTTCTTCACAAACTATAGAACATAAAACAGAAGAATAATTATATTAATAGATAAAAAAGAGTATTAGTTCTGTACTGAACCCAAAAAATTGAACATTTTTGATTAGGTACTAAGTAGCTCTTTGGGAGTGAGTTCTGTATTGTACAGGGCTCATTCCTTTTAATTTGCTTTTTATCCTTTTATTATAATAATCTATATATTCTATTATATCTTTGTTAATTACTTTTATTTTTACCAAATCTTTAATTTGTTATTTGTTTTTACAAATGCTTGTTCTTTTAATTTTTTCTAAAGTTATGTATGATCTTTTATGATTTGTTAGTTTTTTTTTTAATTCTTCCATTTTATTATTCCTTTTTTGTTAAGTTTATTTTGTTCCTTTTTCTACTATTCTTTGTAATGGATTATATGAATCTTTTGATAATAGCGTTTTTGAGATTATTTTTCCATTTAGTTTTAATACTCTATATGCTTCACTTTTATATCCATTTACACCTTTTTGTATCTCATTTTCTATTCTTTTTTCTAATACATTTGTATTTATGTACTTAGTTGTATATGGGATTATTTCAGTTATTTTATCTTCTATTACTACCTCATATTCTGTTTCTTCTTTTATTCCATAGATCACAATTTGGCATACTCCATTTTGTGCTGTGCATCCTATCTTTATTGGATATGTTCTATTGTTTTTGAATTTAAAATCTATTGTTCCATATGAAACTGTTGCATCTCTACTTGCTGATACATATCCTGTTATGAAGTAGTGATTTCTTCTATCTATTATTTCTAAGTTTGCTTCTAGTGTAGCATTATATAGTGTTGATGATACTTGGCATATTCCTCCACCTATTCCATCTACTACTTTTCCATTCATATATATTGATGCTTCCTTGTATCCTGCTTTTATTGTTCTTTCTCCTACTATTTTATTATATGAGAATGTTTCACCAGGCATTAATATTGTTCCATCTATTTTTTCTGATGCTAGCTTTATGTTTGTACTTCTATTTTGATTGCTTTCATCATATATTGTTACATATTTTGATAATGTATCTGGAAAGAAATTTTCATATTTTAAATCTTCAATTGTAATTTCTGGTTTCGTTATATTTAGTGATATTTCATATTCTTTTTTTTCTTCTTCCAAAATCTTTTTTGCTTCTTCTATTGATATTTTTATATCTACTCCATTTACTTCTTTGTGCAATTTAAATGGATTTTTTTCGTAATATGCATTTTGTGGTTCTTTATATATTTCTTCTTTTATCTTTTCTATATTAATTTTTTCTGGTTTTTTTTGTTCTACTGGTATTTCTATTGTTTGTATTTTGTTTTCTTTTATTTGTTCTTTTATTGCTACCATTACATTGTTTTTAAATTCCTCTTTTTTTACACTAATACCTGGTTTTCCATTTGATATTATTAGATTATCTCCTTCTATATAATATGAGCTTTCTACTACTATATCTGGAAGCTTAGCTGTTATATCTTCTATTATTTTATTTAGTTCATTATCGTTTATATTGATTTGTTCTTCTATTTTTGTAGAAAATAGATTTGATTTTAATATTTGATAGTTGCTTATTATTATATTTTTGTTTCTTCCAATTTTATATGCATTGTTTACTGCTTCTATTATGTTATAATTGACTTCTAATTGTTCTAAACTTATTGTTGTTTCATACTCTCCTTGTTTTACTGTTATATTCTTTTTTATTCTTTCATTTAATTCATCTTTTAATTTTTGATATGCCTCATTTATGGTTAGGTTTGATATGTCTATATTATCTACTTTTACACCTAAAACTATTTTTTCGCTTACTGAGTTTGTTAGTGCAAATATTGTAGTAAGAAATAGTAGAAGAAATATTACTATTATTGGAATTAACACTTTTCTTATGTTTATATTGATTTCTCGTTTTGTATTATTTCTTTTTTTTCTAATATTTTTTCTCATCCTTAATAAATCTTCCCTTTCATTATTTTCTATTTCTTGTTAAAATTCTTAAAATAAATTACTTTTAAATAACCATAATTCACCTGTGGCCACAGCCCCCCTTAGGTAAAGGAGGCTTTTGTATATTGTGGCTATTTTTTATTTTTTTCTCTGTTGCTATATTATCATAATTTTATTAGCTTTACAATATTTGTTTTTTATATTTTATTTCAAATATTCTTTATTAATCACTTTCTTCAAAAAATATTTCTGTTATTGTTTTTCCAAGTAGTTTTGCTATATCTTCCATTAGCTTTGTTGATGGATTTTTCCTTGTTCCCTTTTCTAAATGGCAAAGATACCCCGTTGATATTCCAACCCTTTTTGCCATTTCATCTAAATTCATTCCTAGTTCTTTTCTATATTTTCTTATACTATTTTTGTACATACACTTTCTCCTTTCATTTACTTTTTGTCAAAATAATATCACTACTAATTTGACAAGTCAAGAATCTTATGATATTTTTCTATAAAATATTAAATATTTTTCATTTACTGCTAGACAAATTGTGTTTTTTCTTGTATAATAATGAAAAAATATGGAAAAAGAGGTTGAATTTTATGATTGGTGATATGATTGCAAAAGCAAGAAAAGAGAAAAAGATGTCGAAAACTGAGCTTTCAAGACTAACTGATATTAATATTGGTCACTTGACTCATATTGAAAAAGGAGAAAGAAATCCTAGCCATAAAGCTTTAAAAAATATTTGCAAGGCTTTAGATATTCCTTATCAACAATTAATGTATACTTATGATAAAACTATTAATGAGGACCAAGAATCTTATAATGTTGTAAGTCATATTTCTTATAATAAATTATTAGCAGTAGATTCTGTTAGTGGATTTATTGATTGTCCATCTAATGTTCCCAGTTCAGCAATTGCATTAAAGATGAATGATGATTCTATGACTCCTACTTTTGATAAGGATTCATATGTTTTTGTTGAATTTAATACTCCTTTAGATAACAAGGAGTATGGAGTTTTTAGTGTTAATGGTGAAGTTTTTATTAGAAAATTCTCTGCAAAAAAAGATAAAATTACTTTAAAAGCTACTAATAAGAGTTTTTCTGATATTGTAATAAAAAATGATGATGATTTTTATATTATTGGAAAAATTTTATCAAAATAAAATTTTTCTTGTAAAAAATACTTGATTATTTGT
>CAQOYX010000005.1 GCA_948852375.1 uncultured Clostridia bacterium | reverse complement strand
ATTGGATTAATAATTTAATTTAGAAAAATATAATTTTATGAAAATTGTATATATGTAAATTAAATTATATACTTTTAAGGAAAAGTAGAAAGGAATGAAATTAAATATGAAAGATATACTAACAGTTATGAAATTTACTATAAAAGATATGGTAAAAAGAAAATCCTTTGTAATATCAACAATAATAATTCTAGTATTAATAGTGATTGGATTTAATATACCTAATTTATTAAAATCAATAAATGGAGAAGATAGCAAAGAAAAACTTTTAATGGTTGATACAGAAGATGTTTTTGAAGGTAATTTAGAGCAACTTAAAAATTTAGATTGGCAATATGAAGTCCAAATAGGAAAATATACATATGATGAAATTAAACAAAAAATAGAAAATGAAGAAATAGAGGCAGGATTAATAATAGAGGAAAAAGACAACACTGTAAATATAAGATATATTGTACAAAGTAGTACTATGATGGACTATGTACCAGAAGATATTGCAAATACTATAAGTAGTTTATATTCTAATATACAAATTAGTAAATTAGGATTAACACGGTGAGCAGCTACAATCAATAACACCTAATTTTGAATTTAGCATAGAACAAACAAGCGAAGAAGAAGCAAAAGGAAATATATTTGTTATGATGATAATGTCACTTGTATTATTTTATGCAATATATTTTTGTGCATACCAAGTTTCAAGTTCTATAACAACAGAAAAGACATCGAAAATAATGGAAACATTGGTAACGTCAACATCTCCAAGAACAATAGTCCTAGGTAAAACAATAGGAATAGGGGTAGTGCGGATTACTTCAAATGATAATAATTGTAGCAACTGCACTAATAAGTGCAAAAGCATTTTTAGATCCAGAAATTTTAAATGCAGTGCTTGATATGTCTAATATCACACCATATTTGGGCATTATAACTATAATATATTTTATACTAGGATATTTTACTTATGCATTATTATATGCTTTAACAGGTTCAACAGTAAGTAAACCAGAAGATATACAATCGGCAAATTCACCAATTGCAATTTTAGCAGTAGTAGGATTTTACCTATCATATTTTACAATGATGAATCCAACAAGCGAGCTTAATGTATTTGCATCATTATTCCCAATATCATCACCATTTTGTATGCCATTTCGTGTAATGATGGGAATAGCAGACATAAAAGATGTTATTATTTCAATTGTTATTTTACTTGTTACAATACTAATAATTGCAAAAGTAGCAATAAAAATATATTCAAGTGCAATATTGAATTATGGAACAAAGATGAGTTTTAAAGATATTATAAATATGTATAAGGTTAAAAACTAAATAAAACATAATGTTAAAAGATTTAATAATAAGAATACGCATCTTAAATAGATGCGTATTATGCATATAGTAAGGCATTACGAAAATAGGTGAACAGTAAAAAAACTTCATATTTCCTTATGTATAAAAGATTTGCAAAAATACAGTTAGAAAGCTAGGCTTTACAATTTTATGTAAATGTGTTATATTATAGATAAGTAGTTTTAATGTATGTATATCATTATTAAGATTGCATAACAAATAATTATAACATTGAAAGGAGAAATCATGAGAAGACGGAAAGAGGTAACAATGATCAAATTTGAAGGTGTTGCAGCAGATGGAGGGTTTGTTTTTTATGCATCGATTTTTATCCATAAAATAGGAAGAAAAGGGACAAGAAAAGGGACAAGAACAGCATTAAAGGTAATATCTTACGTAAATGGAACAATGGAAATTGCTATTGATGGTAAAGAAAGCATTCAAAGAGTTGCGGAGGTCATATCTGGAATGTTTTCGGAAGCAAGTAATGTCTCAAATTTGGATTTGGTAATTTTGAATTATTGTGGAATCCATTTGCAAGTTAAGAAGGATACAGGCAGAAAAAACATAATCTGTATGATTATGAAGTTAATGTCAATGTCTGATTACAATGGTAAGAATGAGGTTTCTGTTGATATTCAGACTTGTAGAAATTGTATTCCGCTTAGGGATTCAGATAACCTACAGTATGAAATGTTGGCTAATTATTTCCATTTTGATGAAATATTCAAGTGGGAAAAGGGTTTATGGTTTATGAATTCTTTAGGAAACAGTATGATTATATCATCAATAAAAGATGGGATTGTGAATATAGATTGCATAGTTGATAATATTTTGCAAGAAGTAAAAAAATTCTTTATTCCTTATTCTAATTTCTATGGTGTAAAAGCTGTAGATATAGAATTTGCTCAATTTTCCATAAGAGTTGATGAGAAAAACGTTGACAGAATACTTTATCTGTACCAAAGAAGTTGCGACATGGATGGCAGTTTATATGAAAAGGAACTGTATGAATAATGGTTAGTGTCTTTCTTTTGTCTGGATAATTAAAAGTGCAACACAAAAAATCATGAAGGCAACAAAATAGAAATAGTTATAATTAATGAACTAGGGACTAGATATTTTATATCTTAGTCTCTTTTTTTTTTATTATATACATATTACGAAAACAAATGAACAGTAAAAAGCCTCTATTTCATTGAATTATAAAGGTATTTGTGAAAAAATAAAAAATACTAAAAAAATACTTGACAAAAACAGATTACAGGTGTAATCTTTAATAGGATTACATTTGTAATCCTATTAAAGTAAATGTAGTTTAAGGAGGATTAATATGTGTGGAATAGTAGGATTTTGTGATAAAGAAGAAAATAAGGGAATAATTATAAAAAAAATGGCAGATAGAATAATGCATAGAGGACCAGATCAAGAGGGGTATTATGTAGATGACAATATAGCATTAGGACATAGAAGATTATCTATTATAGATTTAGATAATGGAATTCAACCAATGTTTAATAAAGATAGTAGTTTAAGTTTAATATTTAATGGAGAAATTTATAATTATATTGAAATAAAAGAAGAATTAGAAAAAAGGAATTATAAATTTAAAACAAATAGTGATACAGAGGTAATATTACATGGATATGAAGAATGGGGAAAGGATTTGCCAAAAAAATTAAGAGGAATGTTTGCTTTTGCTATTTGGGATAAAAAGAATAAAAATCTGTTTTGTAGCCGTGATAATTTTGGAATAAAGCCATTATACTATTATCAAAATGGAGATACTTTTATGTTTGCATCTGAAATAAAAGCATTTTTAGAACATCCAAAATTTGTAAAAATTTTAAATAAAGAATTACTTGGTCCATATTTATCTTTTAGTTTTACACCAACAAATAAAACATTTTTTAAGGGAGTATATTCATTAGCACCAGGAACTAATTTAATTTTTCATGATAATAGAATAGTATTAGAAAATTACTACGATTTAGAATTTAATGAAAAACATGAAAATTATGAAAAAACAGTAGAAAAAATAAGAAAAACTATTAAAAATTCTGTAAAATATCATAAAATAAGTGATGTAGAGATTGGAGCGTTTTTGTCTAGTGGTGTTGACTCTTCATATATCGTAAGTGTTGCAAAACCTAACAAAACTTATACTATTGGTTATAATGTGAAAGAATATAGTGAAATAGATTATGCAAAAAATTTAACAGACCAATTGAAAGTTAATAACATAAGCCAAAAGATTACTAAAGAAGATTATATGGATATACTACCTAATATTTTGTATCATATGGATGAGCCATCGCCAGACGCTTCTATTGCATCATTATATTATTTATCAAAACTTGCAAGCAAAGATGTAAAAGTTATTATGTCTGGAGAGGGAGCAGATGAATTTTTTGGAGGTTACAATACATATAAAGAAGCAGTAGATTTTAGTGTATATAATAAGATTCCATTTATTATACGACACATATTAGCAATTATATTTGAAAAATTTCCAGAGTTTAAAGGACGTAATTTTATTGTAAGAAGAGGAACAAAACTTGACAAGGATTATATTGGAGTAAATAGAATTTTTAGTGAAAAAGAAAGAAAAAGAGTTTTAAGTTTTAAAGATACAATAAGAAATAAAGAAATTACTAAACCTATATTTGATAAATATAAAAATGAAAATAATATAGTAAAAATGCAAGTAGTTGATATGAAATGTTGGCTTGTAAGAGATATTCTTTTAAAGGTAGATAAAATGACGATGGCAAATTCATTAGAAGCTAGAACTCCATTTGTAGATAAAAAAGTATTTAAAATAGCAAGTTCATTACCACTTGAATACAAAGTATCAAAAGATAATACAAAACTTGCTTTAAGAGAAGCAGCAAAGAAATATATACCAAATGAAGCATATAAAAAGAAAAAATTAGGTTTTCCAGTACCTCTTAGAGAATGGATGAGAGAAGATGATGTTTACAAAGAAATTAGTGAAACCTTAAGTAAAGATTTTGTAAAAGAATTCTTTAATCAAAAATACATACTAAAGCTATTAAAAGAACACAAAAGCCATAAAAAAGACAATTATAAAAAAGTATGGGCTGTTTATTGCTTTATTAAGTGGTATGAGATATTTTTTTAGGGTTTTAACAATATACTTGACAAAAGCACCAATATAGTATAATCTATAACTGGTTACATATGTAATCTGGAAAGGTGGGTTTTTTTTGCAAGACAAATATGATATAACAGATGCAGAATTAGAAATTATGCAAGTATTATGGGGAAATGAACAATGTGATTTAAGTACAATTATGAAAGAATTAAATGACAGAGAAGATAAAAATAAAAATACAGTAAAAACATTACTAAGAAGATTGATATTAAAAGGTTCTGTTGAATCTAGAAAGATTGGATTGAAAGATACGATTTATGTACCAAAGGTAGATAAAAATAAATTTTTAGAAAGTCAAAACGAAAGTTTTTTGAAAAAATTATATAATGGAAAGACAAATAATTTATTATTAAACTTTGTAGAAAATCAAAAAGTATCAAAACAAGAGTTACAAAAACTAATCGATATATTAGAAAGCGAGGATTAGTTATGGTAGAAACGTTAATAAACATTAGTAACTTAATAGTTCCGATTTTTTATAAAGTTATATATATGTCAATTGTAGGAAGTATATTAGGAATACTAATTTTGATTATAATAAAATTTTTAGATACCAAACTTTCTGCAAAATGGAAATGCTTTATGCTATTAATACCTGTAATATTTCTTATGATACCAATTAGCAGAATTCAAGTTAATATAAATAGTGATTTTGTGTTAACATCTATGATAGATAAAGTAGAGGCAAAATTAAATAATGCACACACCTTAAATTATGATACATTATATGGGGAAGAAATTATAACTAAAATAGCGAATGTAGAAGAAGTTATAAAAGAGGTTTTTAAAATAAAAGATAAAATCGATATAGAAAAAAGAAAAATAGATAAGATTGATAATATTAATGATATAAGCAAAATGGAAAGTACAAATAATATAAATAGAATTAGTAATATAAACATAAGAAACATTGTAATTTATATACTTATACCAGTAATATGGCTAGTTGGACTAGGCATAAGTATTATTACTTTAGTTGTGGGGAATATCAACCTAGAACATAAAATTAGTAAATCAAAAAAATTAAAAGATAGCGAAATTAGACTAATATTAACTAGATGTAAAAGAAAATTAAGAATTACAAAGAAAATAGAAATAAGAATACAAGACATTAATGTATCTCCATGTATTTATGGAATAATACGACCTAAAATATTGGTATCTGAGGAATTTATACGGAAAAAGTTCAGACATAATAGAAAATGTATTTCTACATGAATTATCTCATTATAAAAGAAAAGATATGATAACTAACTATATTTTATTAATTATGACAGCTATACATTGGTTTAATCCATTTATATATAGTTTTTTCAAGAAAATGAGGCAAGAAATGGAACTTGCAACAGATGAAATTGCATTAAGAAAAATGGATAAAGAAGAAAAGAAACTTTATGGATTAACGCTAATAAATTTACTACAAACATGTGAAACAGGAAGAATGGCAACAAAAATGTTATGTGTTACCGATGATAGTAAAAATATGGAACGAAGAATTAAAAGAATAAAGAATTTTGGTAAAAGTACACACAAAAAGATAATAGGAAGTTTGTCTTTCATAATAATGGCAGTAGGCATAATGCCATTTATAGTAAAGGCAACTAATATAAGTGAACCATTAAACTTTGTATTTTCTGAAGCGGAAAATATAATACTTATGAATAATGAGGAAAGTATAAAACATAAAAAAAATATAGAAATAGAAAAAAACGCAAAAGAAGAGAAAAATACTATAACAAATATCAATGTAGAAGATAGTAACCAATACAAAATAATGGGAATTTGGGAGCCTTATATGGCAGAACAAAATGGAAAAGGAATTAGTATAACAGAAATATATGGCTCAGCTGTATCAAAATATGGAGGATTACTAATATTAACAAGTGATGGAACATTTTCAGAATTTATAGGTGCTTATTCAGATGAAATAATAGATGATTTAACAGGAACATATAAAGTATATGATAATGGGGAGAAGGCAGTATTAACTACTAATAATAATGAAACAAAGATATTTGAACTTTTAGATGTAAAGAAGGGTATTGCATTAATGAGTTTAGAAAATGGAGTTAATATATTTTTTAAGAAGAAATAAGTATAAAAGGACATGTAAAGTACATGTCCTTTTTTCATATAGGAATATTTGATTTTCAAGCTGGAGCAAGCATTACTTATCCATAGAGATTTAGTATTACTACTATTTTTAAGTTCTATGAATAACAAAAACACTATGTTGTTCATAGAATAATTTATATAAGAATTTTCTTATTAAGAGCATTACATATTTTACTAAGGAGGTTAGAAATTGAGAAGAAAAATTTTAAAAATAATTTTTTTAATATGGCTATTTTTGTTATCTTTTTTTGCTACATATGAGAATGTAGTATTTGCTTTATCGCCTGCAGGAAATAGCATTTATAGGGGAATTGATGTAAGTGCTTATCAAGGAAGAATTAATTATAGTTTAGTTAAAGATTCTGGAATTGATATTGTGTACATAAAGGCAAGTGAGGGGAATTATTTAGAGGATCCTGAATTTAGGAATAATTATAATGGGGCTAAAAGTAATGGACTAAATATAGGGTTTTATCATTTTGTTAGGGCAAGAAGTGAGGAAGAAGCAGTAAAAGAGGCCGAGTTTTTTTCAAGAGTAATTTCTGGAACACAACCCAATTGTAAACTTGCTATGGATTTTGAAGTTTTTGGAGATTTGAGTATTAATGAGATTAATAATATATCAAGAGCGTTTTTAGAAAAAACAAAAGAAATAACAGGAAAAGAAATGATAATTTATTCTAATACTTATGATGCAAGAGCAATTTTTTCATATGAACTTGCACAACGTTATCCATTATGGGTTGCACAGTATGGTCCAAGTACCCCAAGCGATAATGGAAAATGGAATTCATGGGTTGGGTTTCAGTATTCTGATATGGGGAAAATTTCTGGTATTAATGGAAATGTTGATTTAGATAGATTTACAGAAGAAATTTTTTTGAAAAATGGTGGAGAGATTCCAAAACCAATAGCCCCAAACCCTGATGAAATAAAAAATGTAATATATTATACAGTCAAAAGAGGAGATACCTTGTCTCGGTATTGCTTCTAAATATGGAACTACAGTATCTGAAATTGTAACATTAAATAATATACAGAAGCCAGATTTAATTTATGTAGGAGAAGTATTACAAATTACAACTTCAGATAAACCTAACAATACTCAGCCTACTTCTACAACAACTACGCATTATACAGTAAAAAGAGGGGATAATTTATGGAGGATATCTAGGAGGTTTGGAACTACAATTAGTAGTATTGTAGCATTAAATAACATTCGGAAATCCAAATTTAATATATCCTCGGGCAGGTTTTGCTGATTAGAAGAGATGTACGAACAGGTGATACCCATGCAACAGGTGCAACTTATTATAGGGTAGGAAGGGGAGATAATTTGACATATATTGCTAGGCGTTATCATACTACTGTTGCAAAAATTGTTAAATTAAATCAAATAAGAAATCCGAATTTAATTTTTCCTCGGTCAAATATTATGTATTAGTAATAGCTAATTTTTACTGACCGAACAGTATAAGTGGGAATAATAATCTTTGGTGTATAATAATAATAGATTATAAAAAAGGAGATTGTTATGAATAAAAAACGTGTGTTGTATGATGCAAGAGAATATAGGGATGTAAGAGAATTAGTAAATGATATTGTTAGTAGGTATCCAGATAATATTGCGTTTATTATTAAGAAAAGACTCGAGGATAAGGTTGAATATAAAAATATTACATATAAAATGTTAAAAGAAGATATTAATAAGTTAGGAACGGCTTTAATTGATTTAGGGCTAGAAAGTAAAAGAATTGCAATAATTGCTAATAACCGTTATGAATGGTGCCTTACATACCTTGCTACATTATGTGGCGTAGGAATTGTTGTACCACTTGATAAGTCTTTGCCTACAGGGGAAATTGAAAGTTTATTGAAAAGAAGTTATGCAAATGCAGTTGTTTTTGAAAACAAATATAGTGAGATTATGGAAAGCATTAAAAAAAATGGAGATAATGATATTGAACAATATATTTGCATGGATAAAACAGAAAAAGAGGGATTTTTGTCTCTACAAGAGTTATTAGAAAAAGGAGAGGAACTATTAAAAAAAGAGGATACACGTTTTGAAAATGTAGTTATTAATCCTGATGTTATGAATATTATATTATTTACATCTGGAACAACATCTGCTTCTAAGGCTGTTATGTTATCGCAAAAAAATGTTGTATCAAATATTCATGCATTAAATTCAATTATAAAAGTATATCCTACCGATCGTAATATGGCGTTTTTACCATTACACCATACCTTTGGTTCAACAGGTTTATTGTACTTTATTAGTAATGGTGTAAGCAATGTATTTTGTGATGGGTTAAAATATATTCGGAAAGAATTTACGGAGAATACAAAGTTACAGTTTTTGTTTGTGTGCCACTATTGTTAGAAGCAATGAACAAAAAAGTTTTAAAAGAAATTGAAAAACAGGGAAAAACGAAAATGGTAAAATTTGCAACAAAAATAAGTAACTTTTTATTAAAATTTGGAATTGATATAAGAAGAAAGTTATTTAAAGATATAATAAATCAGTTAGGTGGACTTAGAATGGCTGTAAGTGGAGCAGCAGGTATTGATAAAACAGTTGTAGAAAATTTTACAAACTTTGGAATTAAAACTGTCCAAGGATATGGATTAACAGAGACATCTCCAGTAATTACAGCAGAAAATGATGAAAATATACGTTATGGTTCAGTTGGATATCCATTAAAAGGCGAAGAAGTTAAAATTTTTGAACCAAATGAACAAGGAGTAGGAGAAATTATTGCTAAAGGTCCCAATATTATGCTTGGATATTTTGAAAATGAAGAAGCTACAAAAGAAGTATTAGTAGATGGATGGTTTCATACAGGAGATTTAGGATATGTAGACAAAGACGGATTTTTCTTTATTACTGGAAGAAAAAAGAATGTTATAGTTATGAAAAATGGAAAAAATATATATCCAGAAGAACTAGAGGCACTAATTACAAAACTTCCATACGTAGCTGAAAATATAGTATTTGGAATTCCTACAAAAGAAAATGATTTAGATTTAGCAGCTAAAATTGTATATAACAAAGAATATGTAGAAGAAATTTTTGGCAAGATTTCGAAAAAAGAATTAAAAGAAAAAATTTGGCAAGATATAAAAGTAATAAACAAAACAATGCCACCATACAAGTATATAAGAAAAATCATTGTAACAGATGAACCAATGATAAAAACAACCACACAGAAAGTAAAAAGATTTGAAGAGATAAAAAAGATATTGAATGAAAAATAAAGAGATTTGTAATATAAATTAACAAAAAATAGAAAAAGTAATTGAAATTTACATAAATTTATAGTATAATTAAAAAGTAGCAATATATGTAAACAGAATAACTTGTGCAATTTTGCAAGTTTATTCTAAAAAAGCAAATGAAGGCTAAAAATTGATAAATAAGCGAAAGGAGAAAAAATGGTACAAGTAACAGTAAAATCAATTGATGCCATGAAGGAATTGTTAACTTCAATGAGTGGCGGTGGTGCAGTAACATTCAATGTTAATGACAAGGTTGCAGCAGAGTTGTTCAAGGTCGCTGTGGAAAAGCGGTTGTTAGAAAAGGTAAGCTTCTGTAATGAAGGCAATAAAAAAGAAAACAAAAAGGATGAAGGAGTAAAAAAATATATGAAAGGTTTAACACCACAAATTAAGCGGATTTTTGAAGAAAATCCAACAGAAGAAATAACGCAGAAGGATATTCGCAACAAAATATCAATGGATGTGGATTGTCAGAAAGTTTCACAATGTTTATGGCAGTTAGTTAAGAGTGGCTATTTAGCTGTAGACAAAACAGGAGAGATTAATAAGTACAAGAAGGCTTAGAATAGAAAACTAAATTTATCAATTTTTAGCAGATTACTAGGAATAACCAAAAGCAAGAAGCGTTATGCTTCTTGCTTTTGGTTGCATAGTCTAAAAATCATAATCAATTACAAATTCCTTATGATTTAAATAATCTAATATTCCAGAATTACTTTTAAAATTAAATTTCATTTTATAACTACAAAGCTTTTGATTTTTTGCTTTAAAAATTTTATTTATTTCATTTTTGCCATATTTTCCATCACCAATAATAGGAAAACCAATATGTGCTAAATGTGCACGAATTTGATGAGTTCTGCCTGTATGCAAATTAATATCTAAAATACATGTATTGTTATCAAATCTCTTTAGTATAGAATATGTGGTAATAATATTTCTATATCCTTTTTTAGGAGTATCAGAAATATATACTATAGATTTTTTGGCATCTTTAAAAAGATATGCATTTAAAGTTTTAGTTTGTTCTTTGGGAATTCCATATACATGTGCACAATAGTGCTTTTCAATTTCAGAATTTTTAAATTTATCTAATAAAATTGATAAAGCTTCTTCATTTTTAGCAAACAAAACAAGCCCTGTTGTATTTCTATCTAAACGATGACAAGGATAGAGGTTTTTATAATTACAAGATAAAATTGAAAGCATACTATTATCTCCAATAACTTCTATATTAGCAGGTTTATTTATGAGTAGAATATTATTATCTTCATAGATAATTTCGGGTTTTAGTAAAGAAGATAAAAGGCTATTATCAATATAAATTTCTACTTTATCACCAGTTTTAAGTGTAACATTTTCATTAATACGTTTTTGGTTAATTTTTATGTCTTTTTTTCTTAAAGTTTTATAAAACAAGCCAGTAGATAAAGTAGGTAAATTATCTTGTAAAAATTTATTTAATTTTTTATCATTATATTTTTCATTTACAAATAAAATTTTCATGAAGATATTATATATGACATAAGAAAAAAAAACAACTATGGTTAAATTGATTTATTTTTCTATTTTTTAAATTACTATTATAATGACTAAAAATAAGTTGATTTTCAAAAAATGCTATGTTAAAATCATAATATGTCAAACAAAAGAAATTTAGGAGGAACAATGGAAGAAGAAAAGAGAATTGCAAAAAAGAGAAAATTGAATATGAAATTATATCCAACTTATAGAATGTTAGCAGCAGATGTATTATTTTATAATGCTATTAAGGTTTTATTTCTTACACAAGTAAAGGGATTTTCGAATGCAGAGGTAGTATTTGCAGAATCGATATATGCATTTTTTAAAATGGTAATGCAGATTTCTATAGCTGTTATAGTTTCTAAATTAGGAATACGAAAAAGTGTAATTGTTGGAAATATATTTTGGATATTTGAAATGGTGTTTATTTTACTTGCACAAAATTATTTTATGTTGATATTAGCACAATTTTCATCTGCAATAGGTTGGGGCTTTAAATCAGTAGCAGAAGTTCCATTATTAAATAAATCTATACCAGAAGTACATAATAAAGGAAAAATTTTTACTAAATTAGATAGTAAAGGATATTCTAGATATTGTTATATTTCAGCAATATCTACTGTGATAGCAGGTTTCTTATATGAAGTTAATCCATATATTCCAGTTATACTTGCCATAACATTTATGGTAATGGCGTTTATTATTTCTTTGAACTTTATAGAAGTAAAAAAGGAGGAAAGTAAAACGGTAAAGGAAAGTATAAATGATGTTAAAGAGGGATTGAAATTTATAGTAAGATCACCAAGATTAAAAAGTTTATTATTAATGATAGGTTTTATGTGGGGGATAATATGTTTATTTGGAACGTATCAAACAACACTGTTAAAAGATATTAATGTTTCAGCGAAATATATAGGAATTATATTGGCTGTGTTAGATATTATACAAGGTATATCAGCTACAAGAGCAGATAAATTTAATGAGCAGTATAAAAACAAAACATTAACACATATGACACTTCAAATGACACTTGGAATTATGCTTGCAGGAGTTGTTGTTATAATAGGATTAACAAGAATACCTATGCTTGCAATTATTATATTTACATATATTATAAGAGTGTATGATAAAGGAGTGTATAAAATTATAAAAAGAAGATATATTGGTAACTTTATGACACCAGAAATATTATCTAAAGTATATTCAGTAGATAGCATTATTGCAAGTATACTTAGAATGTCTATTTGTGCATTTGGTTCGTATTTATTAACATTGATGCCAATACAATATGCTATGATAGTTGCAGGAATATTATTTACAATTGTAGCATTAGTATTTTCTAAGTATATGAAAACAAGAGTAGGTTTAAAGCCAAAAGATTATACAAAAAAAGATGTTGTATGTATACATTAAGAGAATTTAATATATAACTTTGATGGGATTTTAAATTTAGATGAAAGATTGAGAATAAAAGTTTGAATATTACAAAATTGGTAGTTAAATTTATATTTAATTTGGGAGGAGAAACGAAAGTGAATATTATATATGAAAATAAAGAATTAGAAGCTAAAAGAGGAATAAAAGTCTTAGAATTATTAAGAGAAGAAATAGAAAATGCAAAAACAGAAGTAATTGCTTGTATGTGTAATAATGAAGTAAGAAGCCTTAATTTAGAATTACAAGAAGACTGCAAGTTAGAGTTAATTGATTTAAATTCCAAAGATGGTATGATGATTTATATTAGAGGAATAATGTATATTATGGCTAAGGCTTTAAATGAACTATATCCAGAAGCATTACTAACAGTAAATTATCAATTATCTAATTCAATGTTTTGCGAATTAGATAATATGAAAATAACAGATGAGATGATAACAAAAATTCATAGTAGAATGCAAGAGATTATTGATAAAGATCTAGAAATAAGAAAAGTAAAGATGACAAAAAAAGAGGCTGAAGAATTTTATGAAAAAGAAAAAACTTTAAAAGGTAAAGTTCAAATAGATACAGAACATGAATATGGTGCATCATTATATTATTGTGAAGATTATTACAACTATTTTTTTGGTGTTATGCCAATATCAACAGGATATACTAAATTATATGATATAGTTAAATATAAAGATGGTTTTATAGTAAGGTATCCAAATTGGAAAACACCAACAATGCTTACTCCATTTGTTGAAAATAAAAAATTGTTATCAACATTAGATGAGTATGAAGATATATATAAGATAATTGGAATTAATACAATATATAGATTAAATAGAGAAGCAAAGAAGAATGGGGCAATTGAGGCTATACTTTTATCTGAAAGTTTACATGAAAAAAAGATTGCAGAACTTGCTGATAATATAGCAAAGGATAAATCCGTAAAGGTAGTATTAATTGCAGGACCATCTTCTTCAGGAAAAACTACTTTTGCAAAAAGACTTGGAATGCAACTTAGATTGAATGCAATAAAGCCAGTTACTATTTCAGTAGATAATTATTTTGTAGAAAGAGATGAGAACCCAAAAGATGAGTTTGGAAATTACGATTTTGAGTGTATAGAAGCATTAGATACTAAATTATTTAATGAACATTTAGTAAAATTGTTAAATGGAGAGGAAATAAAAGTTCCTACATTTGATTTTACGGTTGGTACTAAGAAATATAATGGAGAAACTATGAAGCTAGCAGATGATGAAATTTTAGTAATAGAGGGTATACATTGTCTAAACGATAAATTAACCGCTTCTATACCTAAAGAACAAAAATATAAGATATATATTAGTGCATTAACTGTTTTGAATATTGATTATTACAATAGGATATCAACTACAGATACGCGTTTAATAAGAAGAATTGTAAGAGATAACCAATATAGAGGTTATAGTGCTAAACATACAATAAAAATGTGGTATTCTGTAAATAGAGGAGAAGAAAAGTATATTTATCCATATCAAGAAGAAGCAGACAGTATGTTTAATTCGTCTTTAATATATGAATTAGGTGTGTTAAAAGATTATGCTTTACCGCTTTTAAAAGAAATAAAAAATACAGAGCCAGAATATGCAGAGTCATGTAGGTTAATTAGACTATTAACTTATTTTGAAACAATACCTAGTGACAATATATCAAAGACATCTTTAATAAGAGAATTTATAGGAGGAAGCCTGCTTGCATGACAAAAAGCAAAATAGTGAATGGTGAAGAATGAATAATTATTCCACATCCATTAAAAAGTAAAAGGAGAACAGTATAATGCTAAGTAAATTTACAGAAATTGATGAAGAATTTTTATGCGATAATTGTGGAAAAAAGGTTCCAAAACTTGGGTATTCTTGTAGAAATCATTGTCCTTATTGTTTGCATTCGAAACATGTGGATATAAACCCAGGCGATAGAGCTGAAGACTGTCATGGAGATTTAGAGCCTGTAAGCCTTGAAATAGATTCTAAAAAGGGTTATGTTATAATACATAAATGTAAAAAATGCGGTGCTATTAGGAAAAATAAAGCAGCAGAAGATGACAATATGAAGCTTATAATTGAATTAAGTAGCAAACAAGTATAAAACAAAAACAAAAATTACTGTATAATGGTTTTATAAATATATTTTTATTATAAAAACTATTATCTAGTAACAAATAACAAAATACTTTACTTTAATAAGACAAAAAAACCAGTACAGAATTTGTACTGGTTTTTACACTTCTCTTGTAAAATTTCCATTTGTATAATCTTTACCATCTAATCTTTTTCCAGATTTTATTGTTTTTATAATATTGTTTATTTCTAAAATATTTTCATCTAAAATATCAATTCTAACACTATCTAAATTTAAATCGTAAGTTTCAATTGATGTGGTTTTGCTATTGTATATGGTAGTTATAGTTTGAATGTTGTCTGGTAAAATTCTAAAATGTAAGCCAAGCCTATCTTTTAGGTAGTATGAAGAATTGTTTTTGCAGAGTGTTTTGCAATTTGGGTAACATTTATTTGATTTACCAAGTAAACAGTAACCAGTAGTCATTACAGGGGTTTTTCCATATACAATGAGTTCTTTTTTTGTGTTTATTGTATTACAAATTTCTTGTATATCAAATTTGTTTAATTCAGGTGATAGTGTTATTTTTTGTACCCCTAAATCCTCATATGCACGAATTGTAACATTATTAAATACATTTAAAGTATAGTTTCCTATAAATTCATATTTGTCTTTATATTTTTCTAACATATTAATAGTTCCAATATTAGATAGAACAAAACCTTTTATTGTATAGCTTTCTAACGCACTGTCTATATTATTTGTAAATAAATTTCTATAATTTCCTTTTATTATATTTGGCATATAAATATATGTGTTAAAAGAAGCGGATATGTTTTTTATAATGTTTGAATATTCTGGATTTGCAAAATATTTAAGTGGTATATATACATTATCTATATCCTCTAATTCACTATAATTAGTATTAATATATTCAATAATAAAGAAATTTTATGTAGGGGGGGGGTCATTAAAGAATACCCGCAGTGAAGCACCAAATGATTCCCTCTTAATACAATGTTTAGGTATATCATTTGTAATTTCTCTTTTATTGGATGTAATAATAAAATTAGTAACATCTTCTAAAGCTTTACGACGAAGTTCATTTAAATTACTTATATTTACATATAAGCCATTATCTAGATTAATATCAATCTTATCAAATTCAAAAGGTGTATTTCCTGTTTTTAAAATTTGGGCTAAAATCCTTTCTTTTGTAATTGGATTATTAATTGCAATAGATGGTGAGGTTTCTAGCACAGTTCTTATTACATCTGATTCTAACGGTTTCATTGGTAAGGAATACCCGCATAGAAGAAACACCGATTATGCCATTTTTGGAGAACGATATTTCCATAGATATAGGGAAGTCCTTTTTTATAGTAACAACAGCATCTAGTAAAGTTTTTATATTTTCTGAAGAATAGCTTTCTTTTGCAATACAAGATAAAGTTTTACTTTCTAATTTAAAAATTTTATCTCCAGGGTTAATATTTCCTTTCATTCTACCAATTTTAACAATTTGACCGAGAAGTTGCTTTTTCCAAATTCTTATTATTTATCATAAGTTCAGATACTCTATATTTAGAACGTTCATTTTCTAAATAAATGGTATCATTTATTGCAATATCATCATTTAAATTTAATGTTATATGTCCTTTATTTGCATTAAAACCTGAAACATTACCAATATATATTCCCATATTATTAGGTTTTTCTTTAAAAATTAAATCTGTATTTGCATTATTATCTAAATGACCGAGAAGAAAAACCACCACGGTTAAATACTTGTAACAAATCCTTTTTATCTTTTTCATCTATTAAATATGATGCAGAAGATAGGCTTAAATCAATATATTTTCTATAAATCCTTGTAACAGTAGCAACATAATCAGGGCTTTTTAAGCGTCCTTCAATTTTTAAGGAAGTAACACCAATATTAATTAGATCTGGTATAAAATCTAACCCACATAAATCTTTTGGACTAAGTAAATATCCCTTATCAATGCTCGCTTTTTTATCATTATCTATTAATTCATAAGGAAGTCTACACCCTTGAGCACATTTACCGCGATTTCCGCTTCTTCCACCAATCATACTAGAAAGTAAGCATTGTCCAGAGTATGAAATACAAAGTGCACCATGGATAAAGGTTTCAAGTTCAATATTTGTATTATTACGTATAAATTCTATTTCATTTACAGATAATTCACGAGACAGAACACATCGACTAAAACCTAAGTTTTCCAGCTCTTTTGCACCTTCTAAATTATGAATACTCATTTGTGTGCTTGCATGTATTGGTAAATCTGGAAAATGTTTTAAAAGAAATGAACATAGTCCATAATCTTGTACAATAATAGCTGAAATACCAAATTTATAGGCATACTTTGCAAGTTCTATTGCAGATTCAAATTCGTTATTTTTTAGTAATGTATTTAAAGCTAAATGAACATCTACATTTCTAAGTCTTGCATAATTAATAGCATCTTCTAAACCTGCTAAATCAAAATTTTTAGCAGAAGCCCTAGCACTAAATGAAGAAGCACCTAGATAAACAGCATTTGCACCATTTTGAACAGCAGCTTTTAAACATTCAAAATCTCCGTACAGGAGAAAGTAATTCTATATTTTTCAATTTTTAATACCTCTTTTACAAAATTTCATTTATATTGTAACACAAAAAGAGGAAAAAAAGAAGTGCATCATATAACCAATTTATATGATGAAAAATTTTTTTAAAAAAGGTTAAAAATTTTTAAAAAAAGTATTGACAAAAGAATATATAACCATTATAATTTATAAATGTTGAAGGAACACATGCAGGTGTAGTTCAATGGTAGAATTCCAGCCTTCCAAGCTGGCTATGCGGGTTCGATTCCCGCTACCTGCTCCACCGCCCTTAGCTCAGTTGGTCAGAGCAACCGGCTCATAACCGGTGGGTCCAAGGTTCGAATCCTTGAGGGCGGACCACTTTTTTTTATAATTTAATATGGACAGGTGGCCGAGTGGCTAAAGGCGGCAGACTGTAAATCTGTTCTCATTTGAGTACGATGGTTCGAATCCATCCCTGTCCACCAACGACGTATCTGTTCGAACTAAATTGAACAGATAGATACAAAAAACAATCAGAAAATAAAATCTGGTTTGAAAATTATTTCTCTTTCTATTCAAGATATAATCAAACTAATAACAATAAAAATTCAATATTCAACATTATATAAAATTTTTGATATAGCTTACAAAAACACTGAAATCAATGACTTGGAGTGGTATGAAAGCTTGATTAAAAATAAAATTAATAATTTATAAAAAAAGAGTTGAAAAACTCTTTTTTTATTGGTATAATTTCAGTGTGCATAAGATGCCTTGAAAGGAAATAAATATAATGAAAAAACTAGAGATAAACAATAGAAGATTTTTAGGTAGTAAATATAAGTTATTGAATTTTATTGAAGATACTGTTAATAAACATTGCAAAGATGTTAAAACAGTAATTGATGTATTTGCTGGAACTGGAGTTGTAGGGAGTCTGTTTTTAAAAAAAGGTAAAGAAGTATATTTTAATGATTATTTAAAATCAAATTGTTATAGTTATAAGGCTTTTTATGAGCCTGCAAAAGTTGATATAAAGAAACTAGAGAAAATAATAGAACAATACAATAATATAAAAATCAAAGAAGAAAACTACTTCTCGAAAAATTTTAGTGATACATATTTTAGTAGTAATGATTGCAAAAAAATAGGCTTCATTAGAGAAGACATCGAAAATAAATTTAAAGATAAAGAAATAAATGATAGAGAAAAAAGTATATTGATAGCTAGTCTTATTTATTCTATGGATAAAGTTGCTAATACTGTTGGACATTATGATGCATATAGAAAAACAAAAAATATCGAAGATAAATTTTGTATGTATATGCTTGATATTAGCGAAAAAGGCAACAAAAAGTCACATATCAGTAATCAAGATGCAAATGAATTTATCAAAAATATAAAAGCTGATTTAGTATATATTGACCCACCTTATAATTCAAGACAATATTGCGATGCATATCACTTATTAGAAAATGTTGCTAGTTGGGATAAACCAAAAGTATATGGTGTTGCAAAAAAAATGGATAGAACAAATTTAAAAAGTAAATATTGCACAAATAAGGCGGTAGAAGCTTTTGATGATTTAGTAAAAAATTGCGATTGTAAATATATTTTGGTTTCTTATAATAATACAGGCGATAAGTCAAATAGTAGAAGTAATGCTAAAATATCTGATTTACAAATTAAGCAAATATTAGAAAAAAGAGGAAAAGTTCAGATGTTTGAACAATCTTTTAATAATTTTACGACAGGCAAAAGCATTTCTGTTGACCATAAAGAAAGATTATTTTTATGTGAAATTGCAAAAGAATGCGAAGAAAGTCAAGTTAAATTACAAGATAGTAAGTACTTTGCAAAATCTCCTTTGAATTATACAGGTGGAAAATATAAACTATTACCTCAATTTGAAAACATATTTCCAAAAGAAATAGATACATTTGTAGACTTCTTTTGTGGTGGTGGAAATGTTGCAGTAAATAGTAATGCAAAAAAGATAATAGCAATAGATAAAGAAGAAAGTTTAATTAAAATATTAGAACTTTTTAAAAATTATGATTATATGGATATTGTGAACAAGGTTGATACGATTATTGAGAAATATAATTTAAGTAATACATATAAAAATGGATATAAATTTTATGGAGAGGATAGTTCTTCAGGACTTGGAAAATATAATAAGCAATACTATTTGAATTTAAGAAATGATTATAATCATATGAAAAATTCAGATGAAAGAGATTTTATGTTTTTAACATTAGTTATTTATGCTTTTAATCATCAAATTAGATTTAATAGTAATGGAGAATATAATATGCCAGTAGGTAAAAGAGATTTTAATAGTTCAATTAGAAAAAATTTATTAGAGTTTTGTAGAAAATTAGTTGTAAAAAATATTTCTTTTGTTAATACAGATTATAAAAACTTTGAGCAAAAATCATTAACCGACAATGATTTTTGCTATTTTGACCCACCCTATTATTTAGGAGATGCAAGCTATAATGAAAATGATGGCTGGAACGAAAAAAAAGAAAAAGAACTTTTAGAGTATTTAAACAATATAAATAAACAAGGTATAAAATTTGCACTTTCAAATGTTACTGAACATAAAGGCTTAAAGAATGAAATCCTTATAGACTGGGCAATAGAAAATCAATACAATATACATAACTTGAATTATAATTATAGCAATTCAAATTATCATTTGAAGGATAAAGGACAAATTACTAAAGAAGTGCTAATAACGAATTATTAACAAGGGGCAGAAAAAAAGAATGAAAATAATTTACTTCAACATATATTAGAATTTTTACTAGAACTTGGTCGAAGCTTTTCCTTTGTAGCAAGACAAAGAAGAATTGATGTAGATGGAGATAATACAATATCACAACAGCAGTAAGAAATATAGTTCTAAAATTGGGAGAAAAAATAAAGAAATTAGAAAAAGAAAGAATAAAATTGTATGAAAAAGGAAAAATAGAAGCAGAAAAAGAAACACAGTATATATTTTGTGAACATGATGTAATATATATTAAGATTATGCTATAATATGATGTGATAAAAATATAAATTATTTAAGGGAGGAATTCAAAAAATGAGTAAGTTTAAAAGTACAAAGGGAATAACATTGATATCGCTTGTAATTACAATTATAATTCTTATAATATTGGGAGGAATAACAATCAATTTAAGCTTAGGAGAAAGAGGCTTATTTGGAAGAGCAAAAGAAGCGAGAGATAAATATTTAGCATCTGCGGAAGATGAACAAAGAGAATTAAATGAATTATATAAACAATTGGGAATAGAAAATTTACCAGAAAATACGAAAGATACAGAGGCAGGAACAGAGGTAAAACCACCAGAAAGTTGGTATTCTACAACATCAGCTTATGTTAGTACAGAAGATGGAAGCATAGTAAAAAAGATGACAAAAGTAGCAACTGTAACAGCAGTAGCAACAGGAAATGGAGAAACAGTGCCAGTACCTAAAGGCTTTTACTATGTGGGAGGAACAATTAATACTGGAGTAGTAATATCAGATAATCTGGCAGACCAAAATAAATATGTAAATTATAAACCGGTAGAAGATGGAGAAGTAAGAGAAGGAATACCATCAGGTATAGCATATAATAAAGATGGAACAGTAAACATAGAAAATTCAGAACTAAAAGGAAATCAATTTGTATGGATACCAGTATCTAAAAATGAATATGTAAAAAAAGACTTTCGGAAAATCAAATGCAACTTGGGAAAGACAAACACATACATCAGAATTACCACAAATTCAAAAATATGGAGGCTTTTATATTGGGAGATATGAAGCAGGAACAAGTGAAATAACACTATCAACAAGCATCAATTTTGTAGGTCAAAATACCGCAACGAATTGGGAAAATGATAGTTTTTCCATACGAGATGGATTAAATCATACAGTAAATGGAAAAATAACAACAAAAGCAGGAGAAATACCATATTATCATGCTGATTATGAAACAGCGTTAAAATTAAGTAATGGTATGTACAATACAGATTATGTTCAAAGTGGATTAGTAACAGGAACCATGTGGGATGCAATGATGAAATTTATAGCAGGTAGTGATGATACAGTTGTAACTTCAAGTACATGGGGAAATTATACAAATGGAAATGTAACATATACAGCAGGAAAAGGAAGATATGCTACAGTTAATTCAAGTAATGGAGCAATGACATCAGCATTTACAGTAAGCAATGGAACATACAACTATGGAATAAAAACAACAGCAATATCAGAAGATGTAAAAAAGAAAAATTTATATGATGTAGCCGGAAATTTATGGGAGTGGACACAGGAAGCATCTTACCCCAATAACACACTTGAATCATACATGATTCGTGGGGGGTGCTTCGTCGATTCCGCTGACTACCCTGCGTGCTACCGTGCTAATAGCACTGCGACTGACACTTACACGAACCGCGGGTTTCGTCCAGCACTTTTCATAAAGTAGCACTCAATACTGGTAGCGATAAATTATAACGACCTAGAACTATGAAATAAACCGAAAAACTAGATAAGTGATAAATATACTAAATGAGAGGTAAAAAATGGAAACAAAGAGAGAACTAACATTGATACCAAAAACAGAAAATTATATAAAATATATGTTGAATATAATAATTAAATTACCTAGAACAGAAAAATTTAATATAGGTAATGAATATTTTGTATATTGAGTTTCTTTAGTATTTCATTTCCATATAAAAACTTGAAAGTTTCATAAGGAGTTCTTCCATTTAATGACTTTTGTGGTGCAGAATTAATGTGAGAGAACATCAAATTTAAATCTTGTTGTGTTAAATTCTTTAGTGATTTTTCATTAGGAATAATATTTCTAACATAGTTGTGTTTGAATATATGGACCTTGTTGTTGATTGTATACTGTATCCATTTGAGTTGTTGGAATAGTTGTTTCTTTTCTACAAATTCTAAATAATATCTACAATATCAAACATTTCTTTCAGTTAAATAAAATTTCACAAAAACACTTGATTTTTTAAAATAAAGTGGATATAATAGTTATGCAAGATATGAAAACTAGAAGAGTGGGAACAAATCCCACTCTTCGGTTGTATAAAAGGAGGTTTATTTTGGCAAGTATAGAAGAAAAGGTAACTATGCTTTTGAAAGATAAAATTTTAGAACTTGGGTATGAACTTTATGATGTAGAATATGCAAAAGAAGGAAAAAATTATTTTCTTAGAATATTTATTGATAAAGAAGAAGGAATTGATTTAAATGATTGTGAAAAAGTAAATGATGGTATTGTGGGATTACTAGATGAAGCAGATTATATAAAAGAACAGTATTTTTTGGAGGTATCTTCTCCAGGAATTGAAAGAATACTTAAAAAAGATAAGCATTTTGATAAAGCAATGGGAGAAGAAATAGAAGTAAATTTATTTAAAAAAATAGATGACAAAAAATGCTTAGAAGGTATTTTAACAGGATATGATGATGTCTCTATTATAATAATATATGAAAATAGTAAAATAACAATACCAAGAAAAAATATATCATTAATAAAAACAAAATATAATTGGAATTAAAAGCTCAATAGAAAGAACAGAAAAAAGGTTCCTTTACCTAATGTAACTGTCATACATAGAATAACTGATGGGCTAAAAAAGGAATTTAGTGGAAGTATTAGAAATCAGTCAATAAAATAGTTTGTGTAGATGAAATACATAAATAGAATAATAAATCAAAAAGGGAGGAAAAAGGAAAATGAAAGCAATAGATAATAAAGAATTAGTTTTGGCACTAGAAGAATTAGAAAATGGGAAGGGAATAAAGAAAGAGTATTTAATTGAAGCAATAGAAACAGCACTTGTAACAGCATACAAAAGGAACTTCGATTCAGCAGAAAATGTAAAAGTAGTTATGGATGAAGTAACAGGAGCAGCACACCTTTATGCTGTAAAAGAAGTTGTAGAAGCAGTAGAAGATTCAAAATTACAAATTAATTTAGAGGAAGCAAAACAAATTAGTAAAAAACTAGAACTAGGTGATAGTGTAGATATTGAAATGATACCAAAAGATTTTGGTAGAATTGCAGCACAAACAGCAAAACAAGTAATTATTCAAAAATTAAGAGAAGCAGAAAGAGAAATAATATACACAGAATTTAATGATAGAAAGGGAGAAATTGTTTCAGGAATTGTTCAAAAAGCAGATTCTAATATTGTGGTAATGGATCTTGGGAAACTAGAGGGAGTTATGCCAAATAAAGAACAAATACCTACTGAAAGGTATAAAATAAATGATAAAGTAAGAGGATATGTACTAGATGTAGTAAAAGGACTAAAAGGAGCACCACAAGTAATAGTATCAAGAGCATGCCCAGATTTTGTAAGAAAATTATTTGAATTTGAAATACCAGAAATATATGAAGGGCTAATAGAAATAAAAAGTGTATCACGTGATCCAGGATACAGAAGCAAATTAGCAGTATATTCAAACAATGAAAACATAGATCCAGTTGGTTCTTGTGTAGGGCAAAAAGGGGTTAGAATTCAAAACATAATAAATGAATTAAATGGAGAAAAAATAGATGTAATAGAATGGAATAAAGATCCATCTATATATATAGCATCAGCACTTCTTCCAGCACAAGTTATGGCAGTTGATATAAAAGAAGAAGAAAAATTTGCTCAAGTTATAGTACCAGATGACCAATTATCACTTGCAATAGGAAAATCAGGTCAAAATGCAAGACTGGCTGCAAAATTAACAAACTGGAAAATAGATATAAAATCAGAAACTCAATTTAGAGAAATGATACAAAACATGAAGGAACAGGAATAAAACAATATATAGTTAATATTATAGGATATATTATAATAGTAAAAAATAATGATATAAATAGGTCGGTTAGGTAACAGTAAGTGAAAAACATGTTCGTTATAAATTTTTAACTATTAAAAGGAAGTGTAAAAAATATGAAAGAACAACCGAAAAGAACTTGCATGGGATGTAACATAAAGAAAGATAAAAAGGAATTAATCAGAATAGTAAAAAATAAAAATGGTGAAATTAGTATTGATAAAACAGGAAAAATGCGGTGGAAGAGGAGCTTATTTATGTGATAATATCGAATGTCTTGAAAAAGCAATAAAAACAAAGCGAATAGAAAGAGTGTTTGAAACCAAAATAGATGGCGAGATATATGAAAAATTAAGAGGTGTAATGATTGACGGAAAGTAAAGTGATGGGATTACTAGGATTGTGTGCAAAGGCGAGAAAAATAGAAAGTGGTACAGATGCATGCATAGAGTTAATAGGAAAGAAAAAAGTAAAGTTAATAATAGTAGCTGTAGATGCAGTAGATAGAACAAAAAGAAATTTAGAATTTGTATGTAATAAACATAATGTTAAAATTTGCTTTTATGGGGAGATTAGCAAATTAAGTCATGCAATAGGAAAGAGCAATAAAGCGGTAATCGGGATAAAAGAAGAAAATTTTGCAAATCAAATATTGAAAATAATTAATGGGGGTGAAATTATTGGGTAAGATAAAAATACATGAAATAGCAAAAAAATTAGGCTTAACCAGTAAAGAAATTATTGAAAAGGCAACGAAACTTGGAATTGATGTAAAAAATCATTTAAGTTCTGTAGAAGAAAATGTTGCAACAAAAATTGAAGAAAATTTAGAGGAACAAAATAATGTGGAAGAAAAGAGCGAAAATATTAAAAATGATAAAGAAGAAAATGATAGTAAAAATAGCAAAGTAAAAAAAGACAATAAAAAAATAAATAATAACAAAAAAGATAAAGAGAGTCAAGATAACCAAAATGAAGACAAAGATTATAAAAGTAAGGTGAATAACAAAATTAAAATAAATAACAAAAGTGATAAGGATGTAGAAACATCAAAAGAAAAGAAGAAAAAGAATGAAAAAGCAGATACACCAGTTATAATAAGAAGAGAAGTAATAATATCTGAAGAAGAAATTGCAAGAAGGGAAGAAGAAGAAAAAAATAGAAGAATAGAAGAACATAAAAAACAAGTGGGATTTATAGAAAGAAATAAAAAACAAGACTATAACATAGTCTATAGGAATAAGCCAACAAAGCCACTAACTGTAAGTGAATTATTTGGTTTAAAACCAAATAAAAAAGAAAAACCAGTAGAAAATATAAATGAAGAATTATCTAAAAACAATGTAGAGGAAGGATTGTCTAATGAAAAAGAAACAAAAGATAATAAACAAATGATTGAGAATAAAGAAATATATAATGATAGTACAAACAGAAGTAAAGAAAACATTAGCGATAATAATTTAAATTGTAATCAAATAGAAAATGTTGATAAAGATGTAAATAACAGTCAATTAAAAAATATTCAAAGATTGGATAACAAAGCAGAAAAAAATAATGAAAACATTGAACAAGAAGAAAAAATAAGTAATGTAAATATTGATCAAACAGGAAATATTAATGATATTATAAATAATAACCAAGTAGAAAGTATTAATAAAGAAAACATTAACAAAGCAAATAATATTGTCAATGTAGAAAACAATCAAACTAAAAACAGCAACAACCAGAACAATAATCAAACAAGAAATACTAAAGATAGAAATATGAATAAACAAACAATAAATGTGAGTGATAATACTATTAACGGTCGAAATATTAATGAAAACAATAATCAAATAAGAAATAATATGAATGGAAACCAGAACAGAAACTTTAATAATGGAAATAATCAAAACAGAAATTTTGATAATAATGGATATTCAAATTCCGGAAGGAACTTTGGAAATAATGGATATAATAACCAAAATAGAAATCAAAATGGTGGATACAGTCAAAATAGAAATAATAATCAAAATAATGGATATAATAATACTACAAGAAATAATGGAAACAATCAAAACAGAAATGGTTATAGAAACAATAATGTGGGTTCTAACAATGGTGGAAGAAATGGCGGATATAGTCAAAATAGAAATGGTTATAGAAATGATGGATTTAACAAACGTCCACTTGATGAAAAAGGCATAGAAAAAAACATTAAAAGCATTATGACAGATGTTGTAGAAAAAGAAGTAGTTAGAGAATATAACAAAGCTATAGATAAACAAAAACAAAATAGACAAGAAGAAAATAAAGCAAAAAGAACTTCAAAACAAAGAAGAAATGATAATAATTTTGATGAAGACAAACTAAAAAGCCTAAAACAAAGAGATAGACTTTCAAACATGTTTGATGATCAAGAAGGTGGCATGTTAGATTACTATGATCTAACAACACAAAGAGGAAAGAAAAACAAAAAAAGAGCAAATAAACAAGAAGAACCAAGAGTAAAACAAAAAATATTTGAATTAACAGAAATAACAATTCCAGATCCAATAACAGTAAAAGATTTTGCAGCAGAAATGAAAAAAACTACAGGAGATGTTATTAAAAAGTTATTAGGATTTGGTGTACTTGCAACAATTAATAATGAGATAGATTTTGATACAGCATATTTAATTGCAGAAGAATTTGGAATAACAGCGAAGAAAAAAGAAACTGTAACAGAAGAAGATATTTTATTTGATGATACAGAAGACACACAAGAGGAATTACAACCAAGACCACCAGTTGTAGTTGTTATGGGGCATGTTGACCACGGAAAAACATCACTTTTAGATGCAGTAAGACAAACAAATGTAATAGAGGGAGAAGCAGGAGGAATAACACAACACATTGGTGCATACAAAGTAAAAATTAATGATAGAGAAATAACTTTCTTAGATACCCCAGGACATGAAGCATTTACAAGCATGAGAGCAAGAGGAGCACAAGTTACAGATATTGCAATACTTGTAGTTGCAGCAAATGATGGAGTTATGCCTCAAACAATAGAAGCAATCAATCATGCAAAAGCAGCAGAAATTCCAATAATTGTAGCATTAAACAAAATAGATGTAGAAGGAGCAAACCCAGAAAAAGTAAAACAAGAACTTACAAAATATGAATTAGTACCAGAAGAATGGGGAGGAGACACAATATTTGTTGAAATCTCTGCTAAAAAGAGAATAAATATTGATGGTCTACTTGAAATGGTATTACTTGTAGCAGACATGAAAGAACTAAAGGCAAATCCAAATAAGCAATCAAAAGGTACAGTTATAGAAGCAAAATTAGATAAAGCAAGAGGACCAGTTGTAACTATGCTTGTACAACGTGGAACATTAGATATTGGAGATACAATTGTTGTTGGTTCTACAATAGGTAGAATTAGAGCAATGACAGATGATAAAGGTAAAAAGGTAAAAAAAGCAGGACCATCAACACCAGTAGAAATAACAGGTTTAACAGAAGTTCCAGAAGCTGGAGATACATTCTATGAAGTAAAAGACGAAAAAACAGCAAAACACTTAATAGAAAGAAGAAAACGTAGTCAGAGAGAAAAATCTATAAATGCTACATCAAGAGTAACACTAACAGACCTATTTAGTCAAATAGAAAAAGGACATTTAAAGAGGCTAAACTTAATAGTAAAAGCAGATGTTCAAGGTTCTGTAGAGGCTGTTACACAAAGTATGGAAAAACTATCAAACGAAGAAGTACAAGTAAAAGTAATACATGCAAATGTTGGAGGAGTAACAGAATCAGATGTAACCCTTGCAAAAGTATCTAATGCAATTATAATAGCATTTAATGTACGACCAGACCCAATAGCAAAAGATGTTGCTAAAAAAGAAGAAGTAGAAATAAAACAATATTCAATTATATATCAAGCAATTGAAGATGTAGAAGCAGCAATGAAAGGAATGCTAGACCCTGTATTTGAAGAAAAAGTAATAGGAAATGCAGAAATTAGACAAACATTTAAAGTAAGTGGTGTTGGAACAATAGCAGGATGCTATGTAACAGAAGGTAGTGTTGCAAGAAATGCAGGAATAAGGGTAATAAGAGATAATGTAGTTATACATGATGGAAAACTAATTTCATTAAAAAGATTTAAAGATGATGCAAAAGAAGTTGCAAAAGGCTATGAATGCGGTCTTCAAATTGAAAATTATAATGACATTGCACAAGGAGATATGTTAGAGGTGTATGTAATGGAAGAAGTAAAGAAATAAATGGGCGGATACAAGAGCTGCCCTCTACAAAATTAAAAAATTAGCACAAAGAGGAGGAAAAAGATGCCAAAGAATAACACAAGGTTTGAAAGGATTAATGAGGAATTAAAAAAAGAGATAAGTCATATAATTAATTATGAATTAAACAATCCAAACGTAACAGGTTTAATTAGTGTAACAAAAGCAAAAATCACACCAGATTTAAAATATGCAAAAGTATATGTTAGTATATTAAATTCAAAAAACATAAAAGAAACACTAGTAGCCTTAAAAAAATCGTCAGGTTACATCAGAACAGAAATAGCACAAAGAATTAATTTAAGAATTACACCAGAATTAATATTTGAATTAGACGATTCAATAGAATATGGTGCAAAAATAGATTCTATATTAAAAGACATAATGAAAGATGTAAAGCCAGAAGAAGAAAGGAAAGATTAAATGACATTAGATAATATTAAAGAGGAAATACAAAAAGCAAGTAAAATTGTAGTATTAACACATGAATCTCCAGATGGAGATGCAATAGGAAGTTCACTTGCAATGTATAATGCACTAAAACAGCTAAATAAAGATGTAGATGTAGTAATACCAGAATATCCAGAAACATTTAATTTTCTAACAGGAGCAAATGAAATAAAAAAAGAAACAAATGTAGAACAATACGACCTAGCAATATCATTAGATGCATCAGATATAAAAAGACTAAATGGATTTGTAAGATATTTTGAAGATGCAAAAATAACAATAAACATAGATCACCATGGAAGTAATACAATGTTTGCAGACTATAATTTTGTAAATATAGATGCACCAGCATGTTGCCAAATATTAATATTAGTTTTAGAATTTTTAGGAGTAAATATAACAAAAGAAATAGGAACATGTTTACTTGCAGGGATAATCACTGACACAGGAGGATTTAAATATCAAGGAACGTCAAAAGAAACCTTTGAATTCACATCATGGTTATTAAGTATAGGAGTAAACGTAGCAGATGTATATAGAAGAGTTTTAGAAATAAGAACAAAAGGAAACTTTGCACTTATGAGACTTGCCATAGACAGGTTAGAACTATTAGAAGATGGAAAAATAGCATTTACATATATTACAAAAGAAGACGAAGAAAAAGTTATGGCAAAAAACGGTGACCATGATGGGCTAGTAGACATAGGAAGAACAATAGAAGGAGTAGAAGTATCAATACTGCTAAGAGAAGCAGAGGGATACTTTAAAGGATCTTTACGTTCAAATGAATATGTTAATGTATCAGATGTATGTATGATGTTTGGTGGAGGAGGCCACATACGAGCAGCAGGATGTGCAATGCATCTACCCCTTAGAGAAGCTAAAGAGAGAATTATAAATGAGGTTAGGAATTATTTAAAATAGAAAAATGTAAAGGGTTGTAGCCATGGCAACCCTTTTAATGGTAAAATTAGGAGCATAGTATATGGATGGAATTATATTAATAAATAAAGAAAAAGATTATACATCACATGATGTTGTGGCTATTGTAAAAAAAACATTAAATGAAAAGGTGGGACATACTGGAACGTTAGACCCAAATGCTACTGGTGTGTTGCCAGTGCTTATTGGAAAAGGTACGAAATTATCTAAGTATTTAATAGAACATGATAAAATATATAAAGCTACTTTAAAGCTAGGAATAAAAACAGACACAGCTGATATAACAGGAAATATAGTAAAAACAAATGAAATTCGGGAAAAACCAATTTTCTAAAGAAGATGTAAAATCAGTTTTGCGAGAATTTATACGGAAGACTTGAGCAATATCCACCAATGTATTCTGCCATTAAAGTAAATGGCAAAAAATTATATGAATATGCTCGTTTAGGTAAAACAGTAGAGATACAACCAAGAAATATAGAAATATATAATATATATTTAAACAACTTTGATAAAGAAAATAATGAAATTATTTTTACAGTAGAATGTTCAAAAGGAACATACATAAGAACCTTATGTGAAAACATTGCTGAAAAATTAAATACAATTGGATGCATGAAAGACTTAGAAAGAATACAAGTTGGAAAATTTAACATAAGTGATGCAGTTACAATAGAAGAAATAAAACAAAACAAAGACAATACAGAGTTTTTAAATAAGCATCTAATTACATTTGAAAAAATATTAAAAGATAATCCTAAAATTTGCTTAAACAGTAAGCAAATAGAGATGTTTTTAAATGGAGTAAAAATAGTAAAAGATTTAGAAAATGGAATATACAAAATAGAAAATGAAAAAGGTATATTTATTGGAACAGGAGAAATAAAAGCAGGAACTTTGAAAAGAGATATTATATTGTAGAACTCCTAGTATATTATCTAGATAATATAAAATGGGAAGATGGTTTGAAAACGAGAAAGGAAAGATAAAGTAAAATGAATTGTTTTATGTGTAAAGGAGATTTAGAAAATAAAAATACAACATTTATGGTTGAATTAGATAATTGTATTATAATTATTAAAAATGTACCATCGCAAGTATGTAAACAATGTGGAGAAGTATCATATAGTAATAAGGTTGCAAAACAATTAGATAAAAACAAAAATATTTATCAAACCCAATAACATGACAGTGATTGTAAGAGTTAAATTGCAAGAATTAGGAGGGATAATTTTTATTTTGACAATAAACAAAATAAAAATTATCCCAAGAAAAAAATCTGCAATTCCAACAGTAGCTTGAAAAATAATAGATAACCGTTTCTTCATAGAAAAATCCTCCTTAATTTATGCATATTTACCTCCTGTATGAGCGAGGATATTTGTACTTGGGCAATTGTGCCATATATTTATAGTATAAAATAATCTACCTAGACAAGTCAATTCGTAAATTAACCATTACAGTTGGAACTACTAAACATATTATAGCAATAATCATAATAGAAATGCCTGCTATTTTATTATTGTTTTTTTTATATTCATATATTCCATAATATAATGTCTTAAAAAACACAAATATACTTAAAATCATGATTACAATCTTCATACTTTTATCAAGCGTCCTTTCAAATAGCTAGCGATTTTAAAATCGCCCTTACATATTTTTTATATTAAACACACTATGTTTCCATTAAAATATGACCAGATTTTACTTTTGTTTCAATATCTACCTTAAAAAATGAATTCTTAAAGTTATCTAACCAGTTATAATCTCTCCAATCATCCCAAGTTAAAAAGTTTTTTGTAACCAATCTTCCAAACCCATCTATATCACTATTATATTCTTTAGATATAGAATATAAATATTGATATATTTGGTTCTCTATATAAGAATTAGCATATTTTTCAAGTTGTTTCAAATTTTTTTCATCTAGATATTTTGAGTTTTCGTCCATTGTTAAAATTCTTGCTTCCAAGCGTATTTTTGAAGTAATATAGGGTCCATTATCAGTAAGTGTAACTTTATTTTTTGTTTTATCAGTTAGACGTAAACGTAAACTTATATTTTTTTCTTCTTCGAATGGATTACTAATAACAATAGTACAAATATTTAACTTATTTGTAATTATCAAATGACATACAGTTTCAATTCCAGAAAGTTCACCTACTAATTTATCGTCTCTAAAGACTGCAAGTCCCATATTTTCAATAGTTGTCTTACCTGATATTAGAGTTTCATTTGCTTTATTATTAGAATCTTTTTCAGTACTTGATTCATACGGATTGCTATCTTGTGTTCCTTTAGAATTTACACCACCTAAAATTCCATAACACTGAGAATAAGTGCTAGTAAAATCTGAAAAAAACTTACTAAGAGTAATATCTTCGGTATATCCAGTATAATCGCTAGAACTTGGGGCAACTTCATAATATCTTGCAGATATTTTTTCTAGTGTTGGTTTTGAGTTATTTAAAAAATATTCAGCACTACATCTACTAATAATAATGTTACAGTCTGGACGTATTTGTACATTGTTCATTAAGGTATATAATGTTTCAGATAGTCCATTATAAGCAAATTCCTCCGAAAATACTATAACTTTACAATGGGAAAGGTTAACTTCTTTACTAATATAACTATTTAATAAATTAATTCCTGAATCTATAGAAGAACACTCTATTGTATTTATAAGTGTGTTATCGGATTGGGAAGACGAGCCGACCACCGGTTTTCGCCACCTGGAACAGAAAGTTGAAAACTAAGTTTTAGTTTATTATTTTCCCCAACGTCTAAACCAATTGCGACAGCATATGCTAGATGATCTATATTATAAACACTATAACTATAACAACCAGAAAGTGAAGCTAAAGAAATGGTTAGAATTAGGAAGAGAGCAATGTATTTTTTAAAAATTTTATTCATTTACTAAATCACGCTCCATTTCATGTTTCTTATATTTAATATTAGCAAAAAGAAGTATAAGAAATGAAATTAAAAATACTAAAATAAGAGTAAAGTATTTATAAATATCATTTTCTATGAAACGAATTTCTAACATTCCTTTAGGAATTAGAGCTACTATAAAAAGTATAGATGAAATAGCATAGCATATAGGAAATCTTGCTTTTAAGTTACAAGTCTTTTTAAATATCTGAGAAATAAGAAGTATTGTAATACTTGTATAAGACATAAGGCAAAGTATCCATCCTAAAAAGAATATAGCATCTGGTCTTTTTATAAATCGTCCAAAGTCTGCAGCTCTTATGAGTAAATATATTGGAGAAATTTCGTTTATAGATAGCACATCAGAAAAAGAAAATAGTAAAGATGTTATACTTAAAAATAAATATAACGAAGAAATTCCAATTCCAATGAAACTAATTTTTTTAAAGTTATTACTTTTTTTTAGTATTGGTTGTAAAAAATATATATAAGCAATTCCTGTAAATGCAAATATATTTGTCATACCAGATACAAAGGTTTTATTTGCACCATAGCCAAGTATTGGAAAGATCTTTTCTGGCACAAACCTAAACGATATACAAAAATAGGCTATTAATAAATTTATCATAGCAAGAGGAACAACAATCAAATTCCCTTTAAATATAGTATTTGCTCCAAATTTATTAGATATTATACCTACACCTAAGAACAATAGTACAAGTAAACAAATAGGTAATTTAGGAAAATAAACTATTTTTAACATCTCACCAAAATTTCTAAGTTGTGTACTACATAATAATGTAAAATAAGCAATAAATAAAGTACCAATTACGACTTTTAATGTTTTACCACCTAAAAATTCAGATATATCTAATATATCATATCCTGCAAAATTTTTAAAAAGTTTAAGGACAACATATAAAAACACAAAAACAAGAATACTAATAAAAATAATATTAAGTGGGGCAGAATTACCACATGTGTTTAAGAAATGGTTTGGTAAATCTAAAACAATATGATTTAGTATAATAACAACAATTAATGCTATAGCTTCTACAGAGCCAACTTTAGAATAATTCATAAACTAAACCTCCTTATCAGAACGTGGATATTTCCAACCCATGCTAATTTTATTTTGTTTTTTTGGCATTTTCGTATTTAAGAAATCTGCTCTATGTTCTCTTTTCCAAGCAGGTGCAAGTAGAAGACCTTTATAATCTCTGGTTATAGGTACATATGGTTGTAAATATGGGTAACCGAAAGATTTTAATCCGAGCAACCACCAAAAAGTGTATAAATAAACCAATACCAATTCCTAAAAATCCAAGCAAATATCCTAAAACAATATAAGCAAATCTTACTAATCTACAATGAAAACCAAGTGAAAAGTCTGGTATAGCAAGTGACGAAATACCTGTTATTGCAACAATTATTATAAGGATTGGGCTAACAATACTTGCTTCAACTGCAGCTTGTCCTAGGACGAGTGCTCCAACAATACCTATTGTTGGACCAATAGGAGAGGGAACACGAAGCCCAGCTTCACGTATTAATTCAAAAGAAAATTCCATTAAAAATATTTCAAATATAATAGGAAAGGGAACAGTTTCACGTGATGCAACAACCGCAAATAGTAATTCTGTCGGGATAAGTTCTTGGTGAAAATTTGTAATTGCAATATATAGTCCAGGAAGTAGAAGTGTTATTATAAATGCAAGTATACGAATTATTTTTAATAAATTTGCAAATTGGTATTTTAAATTTAAGTCTTCTGGCGAAGAGATAAAATCTATTAGAGTGCCAGGTGCAATTAATGAATAAGGGCTTCCATTAACTAAAATTACAACTCTACCTTCTAATAAGTGGTTTGTAGCTTTATCTGGTCTTTCTGTTGATATTAGTTGTGGAAGACTATATTTTCCATTATCTTCAATTAATTGTTCAAGTTGACCGAGAGGAGATAAGGTAGTCTACATTTATATTATTTAATCTATATTTTACTTCACTTACAAGATCATCATTTGCAATGTTTTTCATATAGCAAACAGCACATTTAGTGTTACTTAGATTTCCAACTTCCATATTTTCAATAATTAAATTTTCATTATTAACCAGTCTTCTTAATAATGAAGTATTTGTTCTTATAACCTCTGTAAAAGCCTCTTGAGCACCACGAACTACAATTTCATTGTTTGGTTTATCAACACTTCTTTGTTTAAAACCTTTTACATCAATATCAAATGCGGTGTCTAAAGTATCAACAAATAAAGCACAATTTCCAGAATTAATACTTGATACTAATTCATCAAAATCCTGTACTTTTTTTACACTATTTTGAGGCATAAGATTATTAAAAATGTAATCTAATAAGTTGAATTTTTTAACTTTTCGTATATTAATGTTATTACTAACAGTTTGAGAAATAATTTTATCACAAGTTTCAAAAGAAGTACTTGTACGATTACATAGCATTAAAGGTTCTAAGATGAAGTCATTAATTAAGGCAGTATCTACCATGCCATCAATATAAAGCAAAAATGCACTATATTGTTTATTTTTTGCAATTAAGTTAAATTCCCTTGTTAAAATATCACTATTGATAATACTATGATATTTATTTTGCATATATTCTAAATTATCTTTTAAGGTAGAAAACACGTTTTTAGCTTCACTTTTGGGTTTTTGTTCTGCTATTTCTTGTAAATAAGAAATGTTTTTATCTTTTACTTCATTAGGGTTTTCTGGTATAGTAAAGCTATATTCTGAATTTTCTTTATATTCAAATAAACTATTAAATTTTTGAAAAATACTTTTTTTCTTAACATTATCCATTACAATTACTCCAAATAAGAATTTGTTTTACAATAGTATTTACCAAAAGTGGAATAAAATATACGTCATAGATGAAAAATAAAAATTGCCAAAATTTTGGCAATTTTTATTTTTTTTATAATATAATACAAATTAGTCCTCCGGCTACCTTCATTTACGATACGTTCTAGAGTTTCTTGAAGTTTTCCTTGGGCATCTTCTGGCATTCTGCAAAGTTTATTTTGTAGTCCCTCGTTTACTAATTCATGTAAACTTTTTCCAAAAATATTAGATTCCCAAATTTTCTTAGGGTCATTTTCAAATTCAGAAAGTAAGTAATTTACTAATTCTTCAGATTGTTTTTCACTTCCAACTATAGGAGATACTTCAGTTTCTATATCAGCTCTTATCATGTGTATGCTTGGTGCTTTAGCTTTTAATTTTACACCGAAACCTAGAGCCTTGTTTTACCATTTCTGGTTCATCTAAAATTAATTCTTCTGCTGAAGGAGTAACAATTCCATAACCTTTTTGTTTGACTTCCTCTAATGCATACGCAATTTTATCATATTCAGATTTTGTTTTTGCAAGTTCTGTAATAATAGAAAATAAATCACCCTCATTACAAATATTAACACCAGAAATTTCTGTTAAAACCTTGTAGAATAATTCCTCTTTTAAATCTATGCTTATATTTACATTACCATTTCCTAAAGTTATTTCTGACAGAGTTGTTCTTTCTATTATTTCAGTTTTTTGAATTTTGCTAATTCCAATGTCAATTTGTTTTAATATTTTAACATCAGAGAAAGCATCTTTTATTTCTGAATATAAATTATTTTTTAACCAATGTTCATCATTTAAACCATCAACCCATTTTGGAAAATTGATATTTATTTGTTCAATTGGAAATTCATATAAAATTCTTGCAAAAATATCGTTTAAGTCATCTGTGTTTAAGTTTGCACAGTCAGTAGGAATAACTGCTGTTTGATATTTATCTTCGAGTTTTCTTGCAAGTTCTTTTGTATATTCTGAATATGGTTCATTTGAATTTAAAACAATAATAAAAGGTTTATTTAATGCTTTTAATTCATTTACAACTCTTTCTTCTGAAGAAATATAGTCTTCCCTTGGAATATCTGTAATAGATCCATCTGTTGTAACTAAAATACCTATAGTAGAATGCTCTTCTATAACTTTTTTAGTTCCGATTTCAGCAGCCTGTTCAAAAGGAATTTCCTCATCATACCATGGAGTTTTTACCATTCTAGGAACATCATCTTCTAAATAACCAATAGCATTATTTACAAGATAACCAACACAATCAACAAGTCTTGTTTTTAGTTTCAAATTTTCGCCAACAGTAATTTCAATTGCCTCATTTGGAACAAATTTTGGTTCAGTAGTCATAATAGTTCTTCCGACCAGCACTTTGTGGAAGTTCATCCCTTGCACGTTCCCTTTTAAATTCATTATCAATATTTGGAATTACCAATAGGTCCATAAATTTCTTAATAAAAGTAGATTTACCAGTCCTAACAGGACCAACAACACCTATGTAGATATCTCCATCTGTACGTCTTGCTATATCTTGATATAAGCCTAAATTTTCCATCTATAATTTCCTCCCCTTGAAAAATGTTTGTACAAATTTAACTTTATTAATGTATATTTATTAGAACAGGGAATATTCCTATTTTTGGAAAAATTTTAAAATTACATTACGAAATACAAAAAGAAGCAATTTAATTGCTTCTTTTTCCTCAAAAACTACTCTTGATCTTCCACTGTGCTAATTGGTATAATGTATTTATTACTTTAAATAGGGTATGGTAAAACTAATAAATGCAATAGAAATAACTAAAATAAATAT
>CAQOYX010000004.1 GCA_948852375.1 uncultured Clostridia bacterium | reverse complement strand
ATTGCTTTTTCTCCATTTTTTTCAAAGTAATTAACCCATTTTTTATTTTCCCTATCATCTGCTAAATCACATTTATTTAATACAACAATTTTTTTCTTATTCCCAATTATCTCTTTTAATGCAGGATTCCTACTAGATATAGGAACTCGTGCATCTAATATTTCAATGGCTACATCAATTAACTTTAAATCTTCTATTATTTGCTTTTTAGTTTTTGCCATATGTCCTGGATACCAGTTAATATTCATTAAAATTCTCCTTTAATAATTTCTATATTGGTTTTTGTCTACTCTTTCATCTAGTTTTCTATCAAATTCTTTATTTTTATAAAACCAGTCTGTTTTTTTATTAACTGGGTTTGTCATTCTTGCTTTATCTACTAATAAATTAAAAAATATTGCTATTGGTATTATTATTCCTATAAATGACATTATTGCTCCTCCATAGTCTTCTATTGTTTCTACTCCTTGCCAAATTTCCATTATTATTTTATATAAATCTATACCAAAATATGCTCCATATGCTATTAGGTATAAAATTGCACCTAGTAATTTTCTTTTTCCAACTAATATAATACATGGTATGGTAATAAATAGTAAGATTATCTCCATGTTCATATTCATTGGAACAACTCCAATGTCTATTCCCAAAGTAGTAGTAAATGCTACAACTATTCTACAAATCCAAAACATTACCATAAGTATTAATAATAAATAGCTTGCTAAACTTCTCATTTGTTTACCTCCTATTAATTTTATTTAACATCTATATTCTAGCACATTTTTATAGCATTCGCAATACCTATAAAAAGTAGATGTAAATTAAAAACTTACATCTACCTTTTTTAATTTATATAGAATTTTTTATGCTATCAACTGTTAATTTGAAGCCCATCTCAACACTTTTATGTCTTTATATTTGTTAAGAACCTCTCTGTATTTTTGATATTCTTCTTCCCATAATAAATTTGGTACTTTATCAAATGCTTCAAATACTTTTTCTGCTTGAATCAAAAATATAATTTGCTCTTGTGGGCTTATTTCTTTACTCTTTTTCGTATATATGTATAAATCATCTAACATTTCATTTGCTTTAATAAATGACCAAAAATCTTTTACATTCATTCCTGCTAATTTAATTTGCATAACAGCAAATGCTACAAGAGAAAATACAATAAATACTAAAATATATATAATTGTTGCTATTTCCATTACAACCACCTTCTTTTGAATTTTTCATTCACATAACATTATTATAGCATATCATTACAATAAATGCAAATTTTGACAAAATTCTTTAATAAATTAACTATTTTTTATAGCTATTTATTTTCTTTAGCAGCTTTCACAAAATACCTAAATAATGGTGCTGGGCGGTTTGGTCTCGATTTAAATTCTGGGTGAAATTGTCCTGCTATAAAGAATGGGTGTGATGGTATTTCTACTATTTCTACTAATGTTCCATCTGGTGATGTTCCAGAACAAATCATACCTGCCATTTCAATTCTTTCTTTATATTCATTGTTAAACTCATAACGATGCCTATGTCTTTCTGATATATTTTCCTCTCCATATATTCTTTTTGCAATAGTTCCATCTTTTATAGTACAAGGATATGCTCCAAGTCTCATTGTTCCACCTTTTTTGTTTACTCCTACTTGGTTATCCATTATATGTATAACTGGATTTTTACAAATCTCATCAAATTCAGATGAGTTTGCATCTTCTAATCCTAATACATCTCTTGCAAATTCAACAACTGCCATTTGCATACCTAGGCATATACCTAAAAATGGTATATTGTTTTCTCTTGCATAACGAATAGTTTGAATTTTTCCTTCTATTCCACGGTTTCCAAATCCTCCTGGTACAATAATTCCATTTACTCCTTGCAAAATTTCCTTTGCATTTTCTTTTGTAACTGTTTCTGAATCTATAAATTTTATTTTAGTTTTTACATTGTTTGCATATCCTGCATGTGTAATACTTTCACTAACTGAAAGATATGAATCTTCTAATTGAATATATTTTCCTACAATTGCAATTGTAACAAATTTATCTTCTTCAATCTTTCTAATATTTTCAATCATTTTTTCCCATTCATGATTATCTGGTACTCTTTGTTCTAAATATAATTTTTCACAAACTTCCCTTGCTAACCCTTCTTCTTCTAACATTAATGGTACAGCATATAAACAATCTGCCGTTTTATTTGAAATAACACTAGTTTTACGCACATTACAAAATAATGCAAGTTTATCTTTTACACTTTCTGGTATATCACTTTCTGTTCTGCAAACCAATATATCTGGTTTAATTCCTAAACTCTGTAACTCTTTTACAGAATGCTGTGTTGGTTTTGACTTTATTTCATTTGAACCAAATATGTATGGTAATAATGTTACATGGATATATATAACATCTTCTGGTGCTTTTTCTAATCCTATTTGACGTATTGTTTCTAAAAAAGGTAAACTTTCTATATCCCCTACTGTCCCACCTATTTCTGTAATAACTACATCAATATCATCATTTTCAAAACTATATACATTTTCTTTAATTTCATTGGTAATATGAGGAATAACTTGTACAGTTTTTCCTAAATAATCTCCTCTTCTTTCTTTGTCAATTACATTTGAATAAATTCTTCCTGTTGTAATACTAGAATTCTTTGTTAAATTTTCATCTACAAATCTTTCGTAATGTCCTAAATCCAAATCGGTTTCTGCTCCATCATCTGTTACAAAAACTTCTCCATGTTCAAAAGGACTCATTGTCCCTGGGTCTATATTTATATATGGGTCAAACTTTTGAATTGTTACTTTATATCCTCTATTTTTAAGTAATCTTCCAAGAGATGCAGCCGTAATGCCTTTTCCAAGCCCAGAAACAACTCCACCTGTTACAAAAACATATTTTGTATTCATTTTCATTACACTCCTTTAAAAATAAAAAACAGATTAAAAAATTTCCTGAAAAATCGGTTTTTTTTTAATCTATTCTTAAACTCTATGTAATTAGTTTATCATTTCTAACTACAAATTGCAACATTTTTTTACAAAGTTTTGTAATTATTTACTACTTCTCATTATATATTTTCTAATATATTCACATTAATAACATTTTATCATTTATATTCATGTTTCAAAAATTTATTTAATTATTTCATCATAGTAATTTGTTTGTAACTATATTCCAATGTTTTTTATATAATATAATAAGTGCATTTATAAGATTTGGAGGTACTTAAGATATGAATAATATACATTTGACAGCTCTTCCTATGAATAAAATAGGAAAAGTAGTAGATTTAAATTGTACTGGTATAATTAGAAGAAGACTTTTGGATTTAGGCATTGTTAAAAATACCAGTATTACCCCTATTTTAAAGAGTCCTTCTCGGTGATCCTACAGCTTTTTTGGTTAGAGGTAGTACAATTGCTCTTCGTAAAGAAGATGCTCGTTTAATAGATGTAGAAATAGAAAAATAAAATCATTTGTTTTTTCAAATGATTTTATTTTATATCTTTGTTATTGTTGTAAGTAAAAAGATTTTTAATTTTAATTTGTAATTATAATCTGCTTTATACTATTATATTCAAAAACTATAATACAAAAACAAGTTTTTTGTATTATTTAGGTTGCGGACATAGTCTGCTGTATGTTATAATTATTTTAATATTTAAGATAAAATAAGAGGAGATTTACATATGTCAAAAGTAACTTATGATTTTTATAGTCCATTTAATTTTAAACTACGTAACCTAGAGCCTAAAATACAATATCAATTAGATTTACTTGCTTCTCATGATTTAGTTACAAGAAAACATAGTGAAAATGTTGCAAATTTAGTTTATAGGCTCTGCGAATACTTAAAGTGTGATTTAAAATTTATGTTTTATTGCACTACTTGTGCATATTTACATGATATAGGAAAACTCTTTATTCCTCTTGAAATTTTAGCAAAACCAAGTGCTTTAACAGATGAGGAATTTAAAATAATGCAAACACATACTACTCTTGGATATAATTTATGTTATAATGATACAACATTACGTCCTTATGCTATTGGTGCTTTATATCATCATGAATCATTAAATGGATCTGGTTACCCAAATGGAGTAGCAAAAAAAGATATTCCATATGCTGCTCAAATTATTCGTGTAGCAGATGAATATGACGCTATGGTAAGTAAAAGACAATATAAAACACATGTTAATATATCTGAAACATTGAAAATGTTAGTTAAGGAAGCAACTCCTGAAGAACGACCTACATCTGTAGCATTAGACCAGTTAACAGAAGATGCAAAACTTGGAAAAATTAATTTTAAAGTCTTAAAAGCTTTATTTAAAGTTGTTATTGATGATATTGTTTACGAAATTGATTGTATAAAAGATTATTTATCTCATTTATTAAATGAATCTGAAAGGTTAAAACTAATTGATGATTTTCATGCAAAAATGATTACATCTAAAACAGAAAAAAAACGTGACTATTACTTAAATGGAATGAAAGAACTATTTGCAAAAGGCGAAAATGAAGAAAATTATAAAGAAGTTCTAGAAGATTATCTTACAGCAATAGATAATAAAAAGTTTACAATATCTAAACTTTATGATGAAATTAAGATTATTAAGAAATTGAAATTGTAAAAACTATACTTTAGCATTGTATAAAAAAGCAAACTAATTTTGTAAAATTAATTACATTGTTATTTTGCTTTTCATTAGTTTTAATTAATTCACTATAAAATTTTTGATTTTTTGTCCAATAAAATGTATTGTCTCTAATTTTTTCTTGCTTTGTACCACTAACTGCAACAGCAATTACATTATAATTATTTTTCAAAATTTTTACACAATAAAATACAGCATTAACTGTATATTTTTTAGTTTTATTTAACTCTTTAGCTTCATGTTCTTTAACGCTTTTTTACGTTCTACTAAAATTATTGTATTTAAATTTTTTTTAAGTTATTATACAATATTTTTTCTTTTTTATATTATACTTTTTACATTTTTATTACAAATACTAACTACCATTGTAAATGAATTTTACTATGTGTGTAATGCCAAAATTACTTTTCACATTTACATATTTTTTTCATATAATACAACAAGGACGGTGATTTTATGGGACTTACTGCATCTTCTTGTGGTACTAATTTATTAAATGAAGATATTTTAGACCTAAAAAAAAGTTGTGACTACACTATAGCTATTGCTGGCAACCCAAATGTTGGAAAAAGTACTATTTTTAATGCATTAACTGGGCTACATCAACATACTGGAAACTGGCCACGGTAAAACTGTTAGCAATGCTTCTCGGTACTTGTAACTATCATGATAAAAACTTTTTATTAGTAGATATTCCAGGTACATATTCCTTAATGTCAAACTCCCAAGAGGAGGAAATTGCAAGAGATTATATTTGTTTTGGAAACCCTGATGCAACAGTTATTATTTTAGATGCAACATGTATACAAAAGAATTTAAATCTTGTATTTCAAACTTTAGAAATAACAAATAAAGTTGTGGTATGTGTTAATTTATTAGATGAGGCCAAAAAAAAAGGAATTGAAATTGATATACATAAATTATCTTCTTTTTTAGGAGTTCCTGTTGTTGGAACTATCGCCAGAAAAAAGAAAACTTTGCACAAGTTGTTAGATAATATATATGATGTAGCGTCTGGTAAGACTATATGTACTCCTAACCTTGTAAAATATCTCCCCATTATAGAAGACTCTATTTTAATATTAAATTCTGAAATATACTCTATATTACCAAATGATAAAAAATATCTTGCAAGATGGATTTGCCTTAAATTAATTGGTTGTGATGAAACTATACTAAATTCAATAGAAAAATCTTTATCTATAAACCTTCATACAGATAATATTTATAAAAAGTTAGATGAAATACAAAAATGTTTAGAAAAAAATGATATTTATACTAATAATTTAAAAGATAAAATAGTTTCTAGTATTATTTTCCATGCAGAAGATATTTGTAATGATGTTGTACACTATAAAAATTCTAGCTATCCTGTTCTTGATAGAAAAATTGATAAAGTTCTAACATCAAAAAAATTCGGAATCCCTATTATGATTGCATTTTTAGGAATTATCTTTTGGCTTACAATAACAGGGGCAAATTACCCATCACAGTTATTATCAAATTTTTTCGGTTTTATACAAGAACAATTGATTATTCTCTTTAATACAATGAATGTACCTTCATGGATTACTGGCATTTTAATAGATGGAATGTTTCAAACAGTTTCATGGGTTGTATCTGTTATGCTACCGCCTATGGCAATATTTTTTCCACTGTTTACAATTTTAGAGGATTTAGGATATTTGCCTAGAATTGCATTTAATTTGGATAACTATTTTAAAAAAGCTTGTACTTCAGGAAAGCAGGCACTAACCATGTGCATGGGAGTGACAAAGTGGGAAATTTTTATAATCAGCCACTTTGTTTCCTCTTAGTTGACTGAAATTGCCTGGGCTTGGTAACACTACCATATGTAATTATTTTATTGCCTGCAAGTATAATCTTTAGTTCTACTTCACTTTCTTTTTCTATCACTATGATTTTATCTAAAAGTTCTTCTATGTAGTTTTCTAAATTATCCTTCGTTATCACTAATTGCTTTAATATGCTTTCCTTTAATTTCTTATTCTGCTGTTTTTCTTCTTGTGGATTTTTCTTTTTACCCTCTAGTTCTTTTAATTTTGCTTGTATTTTGCTGATTTCTGTTTCAATGGATATATTCTTATTGTTTAAATCTTCTTTGCTTAAAAGTCCATCTAAAGCCAAATCCAATAGTTTATCTTTTTTCCTTACAAGTATATCTAATTCATTCTGTAATTTTGTTTCTTGCTCTATGTTTTCCTCTTCTTTGGAAAGTTCTTTATAAAAAGAAAGTAGTTCCTCACAAATCTCTTCTTTGTACATTTCGTAGCCTTTAAATACTGAAAGCAAAATATCATATAAGTCTTGTTCCTCGAAACAAGCAGGAATACAATCCTTTTTGCCACTCTTATGAAAGTCCGCACAGTACCAGTAAATCACATCATCTTTATTTTTATAATGCCTAATCTTTCGAACAAATCCACATTTGTGCTTATCACAATACAACTTTCCAGATAAAGCATACAAGGTTTGGTGTTTTTGATACATTGCTGCATTTTTACTTCTAGCTAATAATTTCTGATTCGCTTTTTCCCACAATTCCTCTGATACAATTGGTGGAACTTTTTCGTAATCCTTATACACTTTCCACTCTGTCTGGTCATTAAAGTTCCTCTTTTTACTTCGATAATCCACAACTGTTGATAATCCTCCTGTATAATAACCTTTGTACTTTGGATTTTGTATAATTCGCTTCAATGTATTTTGATGAATCGCATTTCCATTGTGATTACAATAACCGTGTTCCTTTAATGTAGTCGATAATTTTTTTAATCCAATCTTACAATCATTTGCATATATATCAAAAATATCTCGAATTAGATTCGCCTCTTCCTCATCTATCACAAGCCTACCCTTATCCTTTTTGTAACCCCAAATATTATCTGTACCAAGAACAGTACCTTTTTCTAATGCTCTTTTAAAACCAAACTTTGTTCTTTCTGAAATTTTACGAACTTCGTCTTGTGCCATGCTAGACATTATCGTAAGTCTTAATTCTCCATCAGAAGATGCCGTTATAATGTTATCTGAGAGAAAGTATACACAAACATCATATTCTAGTAGCTTTCTAGTATACAGCAAACTATCAATCGTATCACGAGAAAACCTTGAAACCTCCTTTGTAATAAGCAAATCAAATTTCTTATTACTTCCATCTTCAATCATTCTCATAAAGTTTTCACGCTTACGTGAAGTAGTTCCACTTATTCCCTCATCTACATAGCCTCCGAATAAAAGTCCAGTTGCTATTCTTCTTAATGTAATCCTCAAAAAAACTAACTTGATTTTCCAAAGAATTGATCTGTTCTTCCTTATCAGTAGAAACTCTAGCATAATAACTTACTTTTAAAGGTAAATCAAATATTGTCTTTCCAAGCAAAAATGCTTGTTTCATTTCATATACAGTCAAATATACCTCCCTTCTCTTATACAATTAATACTTTTTTAATTATATTAGAATAAGTTAAATTAAGTCAAGGTTGAAGTAAATTTTTTCTTACTTTCTTTAAATAGCAATTTATCAAGCTTTTTTGATACTCTCTTATACTTTTTTTCATCAATTACACCTTCCACATACAATATTCTATTAATAACTCTTTCAAATTTAAGCTTCATATATCTATCTTCCACCAAGCCTCACCTCTATATATTTATTAAGAAAGACCTTGTACTATTACAATAACCCCTCTAATATATATACAGCGATTTACTTGGCAAGATTCTCCCCATATTTAAAAATTTCTAAAGAAAATTTTTAAAGAGGCAAAGAATGCGATACCTTTCGGTACCGCACCATTTACCTCTAGCAGTGAATTTCCTATTCAACTATTCTATTTCAAGTGTTTCATCATTTTCTAATATTTCATATTCTACTTCATACTTTTCAAACATTTCTTTAATAAAATTATAGTCTGGTGGAAATGCTGGGTTATCCATGTGAATTGGTATTGTTAAAACAGCTCCTACTTCTTTTGCATATAATGCAACTTCAAATGCTGACATTGTTAGTCCATGTCCTGTTACTGGAACACACAAGATATCTGCTTTATATTCATTTTTAAAACAGATAGTATCACTAGTTATATATAATCTATTTTTTCCATCATCTATAATATATCCAACATTTTCATAGACTTCTTTTCCACCTTTTAATAATGGTTGATATCCATGTATTGCATGTACTACTTCTACTTTTATACTATCTAATTCAATAACATCATTTTCTTTTACAATGTTTATATCTAATGTTTTATTTGCTTCCGAAACTTCTTTTGTTGAATATATTTTTATATTTTTGTTTAGTTTTTCTAAAACCTCTGTATTACAATGATCTGGATGTTTATGTGTAATTAGAATAATATCTACCTTGTTCCATATTTCAAAATATTCATCTTTATATTTTAATGTTCCTGGATCGACTAATATCTTTTTTCCTTTTGTTTCGACTAATAAACATGATTGTGGAAATTTTGTAATTTTCATAACTAATACCTCCAAATTTTTTCTTATCATATCACAACTTAACAAAAAAATAAAGCTAAAACAAAATTGTACTGTATCTTAAAAATTTATTTCTAAATTTTTAAGAGGCATAGATTCCCTATCTTACGATAGTGCATCTATACCTTGACACGTCAAAGTAGGGAATGAAAATTTGAAAACAATTGATACTCTATATTTTTATAATTTCTATACCTATGGAATTTTATACTTACTAAAAACCATCATTTTTCCCTACTTTTTTGCACTGTAAAACTTGGAATAGTTGTAAAATAATTATTGGTTTTGAAACAGAAATATTAGAGAACATTTTTTTGTATAAAATTCGAAATATGCTTGATTTTACTTACAAAATATAATAGAATAATCATTAACCTTACGTAAATAGAAAGGCTAGCCCTTTCTAAAGGGCGGAAAGGGGGACTAAAATTGAATAACTGCGATTTGATTCTGCATTTTGTTGATAAGTACATACTAGAAAAAGAAAAGAACATTATGCTACAGCAACAATTAGAGCAACACAAACAAATTTCAGATGACAAAGAAGTTAAGACTGATAAGCAGTAATAATTAGTCGATAGAGTAGATTTCACGGTCTGCTCTATTTTTGTAATAAAAAAAGTACGTGCATTCACGGGTACACGTACGACTAATTTTGAATAACTGCGATATTCAAAGTTCATTTATTTTGTAATTAAATAATAGCATATTGTTTGAAATTTGTCAAATGAAACATTTTAATCTTTTTAAATATTTTCTATCAAATTTATAGATTATCTTGTATCCATTTATCAAATTTAATATTTATAATATTTGCAAAATATGCATTATTATTAGCATCATAATTAAACCAACCTTTTATATCCTCTGCTGTATGCTTCGTATTGCTTTCTATCACTTGTTGTATAAAATTATTATAGCTTATTTTAGAATATCCAATAATACTTTTTCCATTTCTTCCAGCTATATTTGCTAAATTACAAGCATCTACAACAGCTTGTCCTATCCATATCTTATCATTGATTCCTGTTCCTTTTTGACCAGCCTTTACTATTAAGTCTTCTCCAATACTCATACCTATACCTACTTGAATAGTTCTATAATTTTTCTTAGTCAACATTACGTTCAACATTTTTATGAAACAATTTATATAAGTAGTCATTTGATACAATTCATATGTATCTGTTGTTTTAGGAGCTGAAAATACACCATATACACAATCACCTCTAATTCCAATTTCTCTTACATTATTGCTACTATTTAATATAGCTATAATTTCCGATGTAAAAGCTCTTAATATTTTAGACACTATTAATTCATTTTCTTCTTCTATCAGTTGACTAGATTTTACTATATCTACAAATATTGCCCCTATCCAACTTCTAATTCCATTATCATAAGTAAATTTATTATCATCTTTGGGCACATTAGTTTTTATTATTTCTGCATTATTATTTAATATTTCTTTAATTCTATCCTTACCATCTATATAGTTATAATCCATTTTGCCTCCTTATATTACCACTGTAATCCCAATAACGATTATTAATATTATCAATGATATCTTTAAATATTTAATTGCTTTATTGTAATTTTTCATCTTTTCATTGCAAATTTTAGAATTTATAAATATTTGCTCCACAATATCATCTTCTAATTCTTCTTCTGTCTGCTTTTTTATCTGTTCTTTAAATTCTTCTATTGTACTTGTGGCAATTGATCCAAAGAATAATGTTGAATTAGTATTTATATTAGTAATGTTAACTTTTGCATTGCTTGCTTTTAATAAATGATAAATACACTTTGCTATAAAAATAACCAAAACCATAACTGTTATTACAAGCATTAATGATAGTATATTTACTATGTCTTGTTCATTTAATTTTAATATATTATCAAAACACTTTTTTACTTTTTGTATCATATTATCACTAGTAAAAATTATAGTGGCTATAATTCCTAAAAATGCAAGTAAATATGATATTTTAGTATCAGCATTGTTTATCCATAAATCAATTCTTTCTAATTCTCTAAATTTTTCTTCTTTATTCATCTCATTCTCCTTACCATACTATATCTTTTAACTCTTTAATCCCCTTTTGATACTCTAGTTTTTCTTTTGCACTTTCTGCTTCATTATATTTTATTTGAAGTAAATCTAATAATCTTTGTTTAAGTTTTATTTTTTTTACTATTTGCTCTGCTAAATATCCACAATACCAATTAGATATCTCTGTATGTATTAATATATACTCATATGCTTCATCATATAATTCCATATAAAAATATATAGATGCCAAATATAAGCATATTTCTTCTTGAATTTGTCTTTTCGTATAATTTAGTTCATATCCTATATCAAATATATCTTTTATTCTATTATTCCAATAATCTTCCAACCCTGTTACTACATTTTTTAAATATGTTTGCGATAATAATTCTTTCAATAAATTATATTTTTCTTCTTTCTTATCTTTCTCTATGCTATTTTTAGATTTTTCTATTGTTGTTTTTTCTTGTTCTAAGCTATTTTTTAATTTTTTAAGTTCTTGTTCTTTTATTGAATAATGAAATATTCTATTTTCTAATTCTTCGATTAATTCATTTTTTATTTCTATATCTTCTTGGTACTCAAACTTGTTCATTTCCAACTCTTGAATATTATTAACATACATATCTTTACATATATATCCAGAATATATTTCGCTATTTTTTAATCTTTTTTCTTTATTCCAAAAATTCTTTGTATCACATATCTTATTTTCTTCTGACAATTCTTTATATGTATTCTCATCAATAAATATCTCTCCGCTTTTAGTTAAATCTGCAAACTTACTTGCTTGATTTGTTGTATAACCTACCCATACATCACCTTTCTCATTCTGTTTATTATCGTCTTGTTCAACACCTTTCATTCCAACTTGTGCTAATAACACTTTTCCTGTAGAAATTCCAATTCCACATTTAATATATTTTCCATCTATATTTTTACTGATTAAATTGTTCAAAACATAATCAATATATGTGTTCATTTCTCTTGCTGCACTAACTGCTTTATCAGAAGATTTTTTAGTAATGTGTTCCTCTTCATTTAATTCGTCTAAAAATATTCCCATTATCCTATCTCCAAGAAATTGTCTTGTATATCCTCCAGCATATCTAACACATTGTGTCGCCATTCTAATAAAGCTCTTATATATTTTCAACATATTCTTGTCTGTAAGATCATCACTCAATTGAGTAGATTGTCTTATATCTATAAATAGTATAGAACATTTTATTTTGTAAGATTTGTTAGAGTATGTTAATTCTTCAATTTTAGGTAAAACTGTTTCCTCTAATTTTATTGTCTCAATTGGTTGCAATATAATTTTCTTTAGTATATCTTCTGTATTATTCACTTCACTTTTATTCATTTATACTTTTCTCCCATTAAGATATTAAATACATCATATCATATTTTGTCAAATTTTGGAAGAGGTTTATTTTGTCGAATATTGTCTTATTTTTTCTACTTGCTTCCACTCGTATACGAAAAGAAGGTAAATCTCTTCACCTTCTTACATTTTTACATCTTCAGTATCATCTCCAATGCATCATTAAATCCTGCCATGTAATACTTTCTATTAAAATGTCCCATGCTGTCCAATATATCTTCCTCTAACTTGTCCAATTCTTTCTTTGCAAATTCATACATTTCTCCATCCACACAGTTCAAAACCATATCTGCACATTTCTCAAAGTCATACATATGCTTTTTATCTTCCTTACTTAGTCCACACTCTAGTTCTTCTTCTCTAAATTCCAACCATTTCTCCAATACATTTTTCTCATTTTCCATAATCAAATTCTCCTTTTCAAATAAATTCGTATTAATTGCATAAGGATAATTTCATAATCTAAAATACACACCAATTCTCACATTAACAAATCTCTGAGCTCCACATCTATCAACGCTTTCCAAAACTACCATCTTGTCACTACCATGTGCATGGGGTTTGGCTGTAACGCTGCTCGGCGTTGTTGGATGTAGAATTATAGATTCTCCTCGTGAGCGCTTGATTGCTATTATTACAAACACATTTGTTCCATGCAATCGGAAGATTCCCTTTTTTAATTATGGTTGCTAGCATTTTTGTTGGTAGCATTGCAAGCGGTATTAGTGCTTCTATTTTTTCTACTATTACTGTTCTATTTGTTATACTGCTTGGAATTTATTTAACTTTGATAGTATCTAAAATTCTATCAAAAACAATATTAAAAGGTATTCCTTCTTCTTTTATTTTGGAGCTTCCTCCATATAGGAAACCTCAAATTGGTAAAGTTATTGTTCGTTCATTACTTGATAGAACTTTATATGTTCTTGGAAGAGCAATTGTTGTTGCTGCTCCTGTTGGTATTGTTATTTGGCTGTTTGCAAATATACAACTTAGTGGAGTAAGTGTTTTAACACATATTGCATTATTTTTAGACCCATTTGCTAAACTTATGGGCATGGATGGTTATATTTTAACTGCTTTTATTTTAGGCATCCCTGCAAATGAAATTGTTCTTCCCATTATTTTAATGAGCTATATGGCAAAAGGAAGTTTAGTAGACCTTGATGATACTTATACTATTGGCAATATTTTAGTTCAAAATGGCTGGACTATTTTAACTGCTATTAATGTAATGATTTTTACTTTACTCCATTTTCCTTGTAGCACTACTTTGTTAACTATAAAAAAAGAAACTGGTAGTTGGAAATGGGCTATTATATCTTTTCTACTTCCTACTATATTTGGTATTGTTATTTGTATGTGTACTACTTTCTTATGGAATATATCGTACTAAACAAAATACATCTCTATTTTTTACAGAGATGTATTTTTAATAACATTCTACACTTTCAATCACAATATTTTATTATTTTAAATTATTCTTCCTTATCTAATTTTATATGAACATCTCGAAGTTGCTCTTTTGTAACATTGCTTGGTGCTTTCATAAGTAAATCTCTTGCTTTTTTATTTTTAGGGAATGCTATTACTTGCCTTAGGTTATCTTCATTTGCTATTAACATTACCATTCTGTCCAGTCCTGGTGCTGCTCCTGCATGTGGTGGTGTTCCATATTGGAAAGCATTAAATAATGCTCCAAATTTTTCTTCTACATCTTTCCTTGTGTATCCTGCTATTTCAAATGCTTTTACCATTAATTCTGGATCATGGTTTCTAACTGCTCCAGATGCCATTTCATATCCATTGCATACTAAATCATATTGATATGCAAGTATATCTAGTGGATTTTTATTTTGCAAACTTTCAATTCCTCCTTGTGGCATTGAAAATGGATTATGGTTAAAATCAATACGCCCTTCATCTGATAATTCATACATTGGAAAATCTACAATTAAACAGAATTTATATACATCTTTTTGTATTAAATCTAATCTTTTCCCTAATTCAATTCTTACTCCACCTGCTATTTTTTGTGCCATTTTTAATTCGTCTGCTATAAAGAATAATGCACTGCTTTTGCAAACTTTTGCAATTTTAATTATTTTTTCTTTTTGAACATCGTGAATGAATTTTGAAATACCCCCATTTAGTACATTTTCACTATCAAGTTTTGCCCATGCAAGTCCTTTTGCTCCTAATTCTTGTATTGCAAATTCACTCATATTATCAAAGAATTTTCTTGGTAATTCTTCTTTTGTTTCTACTGCTATTACTTTTACGGTTTTATTTTTAAATGCATTAAATTCTGTACTTTCAAATACTTCTGTTACATCATGTATAATTAATGGGTTTCTTAAATCTGGCTTATCTATTCCATATTTTTCCATAGCTTCTTTATATGGTATACGTATAAATGGTCCCTTATCTACTTTCCAAGTTGTAAATTTGCTAAATACATCTGGTACTACTTCTTCTAATACTTTAAACACCTCTTCTTGACCAGCAAAACTCATTTCAAAATCTAATTGATAGAATTCACCTGGTGCTCTATCTGCACGTGGATCTTCATCTCTAAAACATGGTGCTATTTGATAATATTTATTAAATCCTGATACCATTAATAGTTGTTTAAATTGTTGTGGTGCTTGCGGTAAGGCATAAAATTCACCTAGGTGTAATCTACTTGGTACTAAAAAATCCCTTGCCCCTTCTGGTGAAGAATTTGCTAAAATTGGTGTTTGTATCTCTGTAAAACCTAATTCATCCATTTTATTTCTTAATGTTTTCATTATGTTTGATCTTAATAAGATATTTTTGTGAATATGTTCATTTCTTAATTCTAAAAATCTATATTCTAGGCGTAAATCTTCTCTTACGCTATTCAATTCATTTGAATTTACTTCAAATGGTAATACATTTTTGCATTTTCCAAGTATTTCAATATTATTTGTTACAATTTCAATTTCACCTGTTGGAATTCTATCATTTTTGTTTTTTCTTTCTACAACATTTCCTTCCACTTTAATACAGCTTTCCGTTGTTAAATTTTTACACATATCTTCAGATTTCTCATTGTTTTGTATAACAATTTGTGTAATTCCAAATTCATCTCTTAAATCTATAAAAGTCATTCCTCCTAAGTTTCTAATTTTTGCAATCCATCCTGCAAGTTTTACTGTTTCTCCTACATTTTTTATATTTAATTCTCCGTAGGTTGTGTGTTCTATATTCATTCATAAAAATCATTCCCTTTCTTATTTTTACTTATATATTCTACTATACACATATCAGAAAAGCAAGATTTTCTTGCTTTTTTCTAGGGTAATTTGCTATTTTTTGATATTGTAAAAAAATAATAAAAAAGAAACATCACCAAATTTGCAAGCTAAAGAATTAATAAAATCAGTATATAAAATAAAAGAAACTTTTATTTTAAACATTAAATTACATTAAAAAGTTGAGGCAGAAAACTTTTGAATTTTCTACCCCAACTATCGACATTCATTCTTCATATTAAGTTACATCGATTTTATTATATATACTTTATTAGTTTTCAGCATAAGGTAACATTGCAATATGTCTACATCTTTTTACAGCTATTGTTATGTCTCTTTGATGTTTTGCACATGCACCTGTTGCTCTTCTTGGTAATATTTTACCTTTTTCGTTAATGAATTTTTTTAATTGGTCTGGATTTTTGTAATCTAAAACGAAATCTTTGTCACTACATAGTGTGCAAACTTTTTTTCTCATTTTTCTGAATTTTGGATTAAAATCTTCATCCCCATTATTATTCATTCTATTATTTTTTCTGTTATTTTGTTTTTTTTCTGACATTTTTTAATATCCCCCTATCTTTTAGAATGGTAAATCGTCATTTGAAGATATTTCAAATTCTGGATTAGATGCTACTACACTTCCAAATGTATTTTCAAAATTTCCTGATGATACATCTCCATCTCTTTTACTATCTGCAAAATATACTTCTTCTGCAACAACTTCTGTTACATAGTGTTTTTGTCCTTGCTCATCATCCCATGTCCTTGTTTGAATTCTTCCAATAACTCCTACTTGTTGACCTTTTTTAAAGTATTTACTACAAAATTCTCCTGTTTTACTCCAAGCAACTATGTTTATAAAATCTGCTTGTCTTTCTTCTCCTTGTCTTACAAATCTTCTATTGACTGCAAGAGAGAAACTTGCTACTAGAGTATTTGTATTTTGTGTATATCTTGTTTCTGGATCTTTTGTTAATCTTCCCATTAATATTACTTTGTTCATATCTTTACCTCTTACCTTTCTAAGGTTTCCTATAAAATACTTATATTGCTATTTGTATTATTCCTTTTTTGATACAATTTTGATATAAATGCAATATCTTTGATGTTTTTTATTAATCTTCTTTTCTTACAACTATAAATTTAATTACTTCATCAGTAATTCTATAGTTTCTTTCTAATTCTGCAATAAGATTTGGTTTAGCTTCAAAGTTAAATAATACATAGTATCCTTCTTTATTTTTCTTTATTTCATATGCTAATTTTCTTTTTCCCATTTCTTCTACAGATTCTACTTTTCCTTCACTATTAATCAAGTTAGAGAATTTATTTATAAGACCTTTTATTCCCTCTTCTTCTAAACTAGGATTAATAATGATAACACTTTCGTATTTATTCATTATCTTTCACCTCCTTATGGATAAATAACCCATACTCCCTTAGTATGAGTAAGGAAAAAAGCAATACTTTTTTCTAAACATTGCTATTTTACCATATTTTTTTAAGTTTGGCAAGTCATTTTCACGCATTTTTTGTTATATCAGTAAATAATCTAACTTTCTATTATATCATTTCATCTTGATTTTGTCAATTTTACATTCTTTTTGTTCTTTGCTATAATTAAATTATGATAAAAAAGTTACCTAGGGAGGACAAAAATATGGCAGAAATATTAGTTAAGTTTAACAAATTTGTGGATTGCAAATTTGAATGGCTCCTATTCTCGTGATACAGATTGTCAACTGAGAAATTTAGCTATACAAATATTGGAAACTAATCTTGTTGCAAATAACATTGTCGAAGTAGAAATTCTTCGCTGTGCTCATGCACTTGCAACATATGCCCAAAATACAAAATGTAGGTAATATTGTTAGGTGGAGGCAGTTATTGTCTCCACCACTTTTTTACATTTTTCTAAATACTCCAGAAACTTTTCCAAGTATTTTACAATCTGGTACTATTATTGGATCCATTGTAGAATTTTCTGGTTGTAAACGAATGTAGTCTTTTTCTTTGTAAAATGTTTTTACTGTTGCTTCATCTTCTATTAACGCAACTACAATTTCTCCATTGTTTGCTGTATTTTGTTTTTTCACTAGAATGTAATCTCCATCTAAAATTCCAGCTTCAATCATGCTTTCTCCTCTTACTGTAAGCATGAATGACTCACTATTTCCAACAAAATCTATTGGAATTGGGAATGTATCTGTTACATTTTCTACAGCTAGTATTGGTGCTCCTGCTGTTATTTTCCCTATTACTGGTACTTCTACCATTTCTTTTCTAGAATAAAATTCTTTCATAGAAGTTTGATTTTTGCTTTCTCCCAAACCACCTTTTAATAGTTTTAGTGTTCTTCCTTTTTGTGATTCTTTTTTAATGTAACCTTTTTCTTCTAATTTTGCTAGATATCCATGTACTGTTGCAGTTGATTTTAAACCTACAGCTTTTCCTATTTCTCTTACTGATGGTGGATAACTGTTTATTTGTATTTGCTTTTCAATAAATTTTAAAATTGCTTTTTCTCTTTTTCCTAATTCATTTGAATCTTTTTTATTGATATTTTTTTTATTCATAAATAAAATCACTCCCTTTTTCTATTTGGCTATATGGTACCACAAAAAAACAAAAAAGTCAAACAAAAGTTTGAACTTTTTTGTTTTTTAATCATACCATTCAAATTCCCATTCTAAAAACTTTACTGTGTCTCCTTCTTTTACTCCCATATTCTTTAGTTTATCTTCTATTCCTAATTCACGAATTTTTTTGTGGAAATAGTGCATTGATTCATTATCTCCTATATTAATTCTTCCCATTAATCTTTCTACTGCTGGACCTTCTACAACATAGTTTAGTCCATCTTTTTTAACAATAAATTCCTCTTTATCTTCTAGAGTATATACCATTTTTTCTTCTATTTGTATTAATTCTTCTTTTGGCAATTCTTTTAAAATTTGTATTACCCTATTCATAAGAGTATCTACTCCTTCTCCTGTTGCAGCAGATATCTTATATATTTCTATTCCTTGTTTGTTTGCTAATTCTTCTAAGTCTTTATATAATTTATCCTCTTGCATAATGTCTAATTTATTGGCTACAATTATTTGAACTCTTTTACTAAGTTTTTCGCTATAACTTTCTAATTCTTTGTTTATAGTATAAAAATCATCTACAGGTTTTCTTCCTTCTATTCCTGATACATCAATTACATGTAACAATAATCTCGTTCTTTCAATATGCCTTAAAAATTGAATTCCTAGCCCTACTCCACTACTTGCACCTTCAACTATTCCTGGAATATCTGCAATTACAAAACTATCTCCATATATAGATTTTACAACACCTAAATTTGGAATGATTGTTGTAAAATGATAATCTGCAATTTTTGGTTTTGCAGATGTTACTCTTGAAAGAAATGTTGATTTTCCAACATTCGGATATCCAATTAGTCCTACATCTGCAAGTAGTTTTAACTCTAAAATTAGTTCTTTTTCTTTTCCTTTTTCTCCATCTCCGTGCAAATCTTGGTGCTTGACGTGTAGAGGTTGCAAAATGTACATTTCCTTTTCCGCCTCTTCCGTCCTAGTAAAACTAATTCTTTTTGATCTTCATTTGATAAATCTGCTACTACTTTTCCGAGTTTCTGCATCTTTTATAATAGTGCCTAAAGGCACACCTATATATAAATCTTCGCCCTTTTTTCCATAACAGTTATTTCCACTTCCATTTTCTCCACTTTCAGCTTTAAATATTTTTTTATATCTAAAATCTAGTAATGTATTCATATCAGAATCGACAAAGAAATATATACTTCCTCCATTTCCTCCATCTCCTCCATCTGGTCCTCCAGCAGCAACATACTTTTCTCTTCTAAATGTTGCTACTCCATTTCCTCCATTACCTGATTTTACTGTAATTTTTGCATAATCTGTAAACATATTTTTCTCCTTATTTTACATTTTTTCAAAATAATTTAGTTTCATTGCTTGTTTTACTTTGTCCATTGTAACTTTTGCTTCTTTTTTTGCTTTATTTGTTCCTTCCATTAAAATTTCTTTTACCTCTTTAGGTCTTTGTTCGTAATAATGTCTTTTTTCTTGTATTGGTGTTAAATGTTCTGTTATATTTTTTATTAATTGTTTTTTACATGCAACACAACCACGAAGTCCTTTTTTACATTCTTCACAAATATTTTCTACTTCACCTTTACTAAATAAGTTATGATAATATGCTACCATACATATATTAGGATTTCCTGGATCATCCTTTTTTATTCTTGCAGGATCAGTTATAGCACTCATTACTTTGTTTTTTATTTCTTCTTCTGAATCTGATAAATAAATTGCATTTCCTAAAGATTTTCCCATTTTTTCATTTCCGTCTAGTCCTTTAATACGCTTGTTTTCTCCTAAATATGCTTCTGGTTCTTTTAGAATTTCTCCATAAATGCTATTAAACTTTCTAACAATTTCTCTACATTGTTCAATTAGTGGTAATTGGTCTTCTCCTACTGGAATAATGTTAGCACTAAATGCTGTAATATCTGCTGCTTGGCTAACTGGATAACCTAAAAATCCATATGTAACACTTTCTCCAAATATTTCTCTTTTTTGGGCTATTTCTGTTTTTACTGTTGGGTTTCTTTGTAACCTTGCAATTGTAACAAGATTAGAATAAAATACTGTAAGTTCTGCAATTTCTGGTACCATCGATTGCAAAAATATAGTTGCTTTATCGGGATTAATTCCTACTGCTAACTGATCCATTACTATTTCTTTTACATTATTTTTAACTTTCTCTGGATTATTAAAATTATCTGTTAATGCTTGAACATCTGCTACTTCAATAAACGTTTCATATTCATTTTGAAGCTTCACTCTATTTTGTAAAGAGCCAAAATAATGTCCTATATGTAATTTTCCTGTTGGTCTATCTCCTGTTAATATTCTTTTATCTTCTTTATTAGAACTCATAAACTTTCCTCTTTTCTTCTCTTACAATCAGTATTCTAATTATACTCTAATTTTACAAAAAAAACAACTGCAAATACTTTCTTAAAATATTTCTTTATCACCTTGACGAAATTTATCAAAAAATGTATTATATATATTATATAAGTTTATAATATATTTTTAAGATATTAATTTTGACTCTTATTTAAAGGTGTATAAACCATTAGTAAGAAAGGATGATTTTTATTATGTTTAAACATATACCTAATATATTAACCATATTAAGATTTTTTTTAATTCCTGTTATTGTTACTTACTTAATACAAGGAGATTATATTCTTGCTTTTGTATTTTTAACACTTTCTCGGATTAACTGATATTTTAGATGGATTTATTGCAAGAAAATTTAATTTTATTACAAACTTTGGAAAATTAATTGACCCATTAGCAGATAAAGCAACACAAATATCTGTACTTACTGTTCTTGCTCTTCAAAATATAATACCTTTATGGATTTTAATTATTGTTGTTTTGAAAGAATTTGCAATGATTTCTGGAGCTTCTTTTCTTTATGGTAAAGAATTTGTAGTTTCTAGTAAATGGTATGGAAAACTTTCAACTGTTTTATTTTATGTTGCAATAGTTAGTTCTTTATTTATTAGACAGTTTAATGCTACTGTACTAAATCATCCAGAATATAGTATGAGTACACTACCTACATTTGACCAATACCTATATTATTTAGCATTAATTGCTACTATATTTTCATTAGTTATGTATTTTAAAGCATTTTATACTGGGGGATATTTGAAAAAAGAAAATTTGAAAATTGATGGCAAATCTTAATTATTAATACTATATATAAAAACAATATTCTAATACTTATAGCCTATAAAGAAAATAACTCTTTTCTTAGTTATATAGTATATAAAAACTTTATATTGAAATGCTAAAACATTAATAATTTGGGGAACGCTAAAGCTAGTCGTTCCCCTTTTATTGTTACATTTATATGTAATCTCATTCATATAATGAATTAGATATGGCTCTATTCGCCACAGTTGAATGTAACCTTATTATCTTGTATATATAAATTATACATTATTTTGGAATAATTGTAAATTTTTATTCGTAATCTTCTAACATACTATTTAATTCTTCTTTTCCATATACAGTTATTCCTTTTTTTATTTGCATTTTATCATTTTCTGTTAAGTATTCTACGCAAATTCCCGTTACATCTTCTAAGCTTTGTGTTCCATCTTCTTTTATTTTATATACTGCAATTACATCATCTTTTTGTTTTAATATATAGTGTTCACCGCAAAATCCACTTTCTTCTTTTTGTAAAATTATACTTAATGTACTAAATTTTTCAATTTCATAATTTTCACATCTTCCTTCTAATTCTTTTTTAGTTAAATTTACTAATTCTTCTGGAATTTCTTTATATTCATTTATTACATGTCCACATTGTGTATACTGTTTTTTTATTGTAAGAGTGGCTTTAGGAGATATCTTTTCTTCTTCTGTGTTTGTAGTAATTGTTATATCATTTTTTACACTATAATTAATTTGATTAACTATAGTTTCATTTGTAATATTATTTTTTGTCTCTTTATTTTTTTCTATTTTATTTGTAGACTTGTACATAGATACGCCTGCAAATATTGCAATAACAAATATTACAATAAAAATCACTATTATTCCTAATTTTTTCATATACTATCCTCTTTCTTTTTAATAATCTGTTTTAAAAGATTATCTCTTAATTTTCTAAAGTAAAACTTTATATACTATGTTTCACTTTCTGTTTTGTTTATTTATAGTATTTTCAAAAATAGGAATTTTTATACAATATTTATAACCATCTATTTTATAAATTTTCTAACTTTAATTTTCCCTTTGTTAGATACATTAACACTTATTTCCCCCATTTCATCTGTTCTATAAATTTTTGTACCGCAAATCTTCTAGTCTTTTTATTATCTCATTACTTGGATGCCCAAAAGTATTATTTTTTCCTACTCCAATTAAAGCAATTTTGGGTTTTATTGTTTCTAGAACTTCTTGTGTTGTTGATGTTTTTGAACCATGGTGTCCTACTTTTAGAATAATAGATTTTAAAATATCTGAATTGTTGTATTAATCTAAAAGTTGTTTTTCTGCTATTTCTTCTATATCTCCTGTTAATAACATTGAAAAATTCTTGTAGTTTAATTTTGCAACTACTGAATTATTGTTTAAAATGTTTCTGCTAATTTGTTCTTCCTTTGGCCATATAATTTCAAAATTCACATCTTTTTCTATTATTATTTCATTTCCGCTTCTTAACTATAACTACATTTATTTTGTTTCTGTTTACTATTTCTTTAAATTTCTGATAATTTGAGGAATCCTTTTCTTGTTTTGATATAATTACTTTTTCAGCCTTAAGCGTATCCATAATTGTCCTAATATTCCGTTATGACTATTTTTTAAATTTAGCCAACATTTTGTAATTTATTTTCTTCTTTTCCCATATTTAAAATATTGAATTTATAATATATAGTTATTTCTTTATTCTCTGATATTTCTATCTTATCTATTAAAGATACAAGCATTGTTCTTGTTATTTCTTTCATATTTACAAAGTCGCTTACAAGTTTATTTATATCTACTGATAAATCCTCTTTTTCTTCTAGTTCTTGTAACTGCTTTATTCTTTCTTCTGCTTGTTTTCTACTTTCTATTTGTTTTGAATAAAGTCTTGTAAAATCTTCATCTTCAAATAGTCCATTATATTTATCTTCATACAACTTGTCTATTCGCTTGTTTATATCTTTAACTTTCTTTTCTAAAATAAGAATTTCATTTTTTACATTAAACCTATCTTTTATTATCTTGTCTTTTGATGTATTTGCTATTTTAGTGTATTTTTCTTCATTTAAGAACTCTCTACATCTTTTCTTGATTTGTTCAATTACAAAGTCTGTTACTTTTTCTAGGTTGTTGCTATGTGGTGTGCATAAACCTAAATGTGTATTAGTAGCATAGGTGTTACACCTTAAATATCAACTGGTTTTAAATGTTTTGTAAAGAATAATTCAATTATTTTCTCTTTTGTACCTCTGCTGTCTAACTTGTGTTTTATTTTTCTCACCCTCCTCCTTTTATAGTTTCTCTATTCTAACAAACTACAATTTCACACCTACAAATAAAAACAAAATATACTAATCAAATTACTTTACTGTGTTGTTAATAGTCTGTTTAAAATCTTAAACATATTGTTATTACAATCATTTCTCAAAATTTAGTGAATTTTTATTCTACAGCTTTTAGCAATTAGTTTTGAGGAAAGTATTGTAATTATATTAGTATTATAGTACAATAAATATAGAATGTCAATAACAATTTATTATTTTTATTAAATTGTTTGTTGTTTTATATAAAATTTTATTTTTAGAAGGGAGATAAATTCTTATGGAACTACCAGAAGTAACCTTTTTTAGCGATTTCTACTTTTGGTTTAATACTGAAACAAAAAAAGAATATTATGCTACACCTTTATATTTTTATAAAGCTGATTTCCATTTAGATATTGAAAATAAATTACGAGATGTCTATTATAAAGAAATTGAAAAAACAGATAACGGATTAAAACATCCTGCTACTTTGTATTTTCCATTTCAAGAAAAGTTTGGACTAATGCTATTGAGATTTTTAAATGCTGATTTATCTAATTTTGAGTCTGCTAATAAAACTTTCTTTTATGCTTATGGTTTTGAAATACTAAGAAATTTAGATAAAGATTATAAATTTGAATTAAGTAATAATTATGGCAGTAATGAAAATTATCTAAAGGCAACTACTAAAATATTTGAAGATTTACAGGAAAACTTAATTGATTTACAACAAGAATTAATAAAAGCAGTTACATATATCTATAACTTAAATAACAATAAAGAATTAGAAAAATATACATATACTGAACGATATGCAGTTTATTTGATAAAAAGAATGGGGAAATTACATACATACTATAAAAATGACTTTGTTATACGAGATAGTTATTCAAAGAAGTATCAAGAATTTAGTAATAAAAACGAATATGACATACTAGAATCTTTACATACTAAAAATATGTTTCTTTCAATGAGTGATACTCATAAAAGTAATGATTTATCAAGTGTTTGCTATGCTATACTCGATGAACTATCAAAAACACCTAACTATCCAATTAAAAAATGTCAAAATTGTGGAATGTACTTTATCCCAACTTCAAAAGTAGATGAAATTTATTGTGATTACCCAAAAGAAAACTCAAAAACTTGTAGAGATTTAGGTGCTTTTCAGTCTTATACTGAAAGATTAAAACAAAATAAGGCTATGGGCGAATATAGAAGAACTTATCAACAAAAATTTATGCAAGCTAGAAAAAATAAGGAAAATAAAGAACTTTCTAAAAATTTTGAAACTTGGAAAAAACAAGCTAAAGAAAAAATCAATGATATGAAAAAAGGCAAACTTACTGAAAATGAGGTATATGAGTGGATTTTGAGAAATAAGTAATCATGTATTATAAATAATTTTACACTATTGTTTTCTGCACTTTTTGACATAACCTATAATTATGTTATACTTATTTTACATTTGCTATTCTGCATTTGTAATAATTTTAAGGAGAGCTGATTATGCCAGGTATTATGTATAATTCAGCTTTTGCTGAAGAAGTTCATCGGTATTTAAAAACACCTATAAATAGCGTGGAATTCTTCGTAGGTAACTTAATTCCAGATTTGGTTCTGGATAAAAAGGCTTCGCATTTTAGAATGCCAGCTTCTGTTCAAGGATTTAAAGTTCCTGATATGAATGAGGTAAAAAAGAATTTATATGACAAATCAAGCTCAATTAAGCTTGGAATGTACTGTCATCTATACCTTGACTACCATTTCATTGAATCCTATCTTATCCCTGAATTTATATGGGATGTAGATAAAATGGAAGTAATCAACCCAAGAAACGGCAAAGTTTGGTCTGTTAAGCAATTTTTTGCTAAGCCTGCAAACGGAGGAATCCTTTATAATGGCTATACTCAGATTAACAAATTGTTGTTGTCTGATAGGCACATTAAAATGGAAACAGTCGAAACACTGCCTGACATTCTTCCGCCCACTAATATTCCTCTCTTTGATACAAGACGTGAGAAAACATGGCGTGAAGAGTTAAATGGTTATTTATCAGAAGATGCCCCATATACAGGTGAAGCATTGGATTACAATCGGCTTTGGAAGTCTATTTCTACAATTGCTGAAAAATTTGTCACCGAAGAAATTTAATATGTAGTACCAAAAACAGAAATCTGACACGCAAATGCGTATCAGATTTCTGTTTTTCTTACAAACTATCTCCTAATTAAGTTTTACTATATAACTTTGTATGTGTTTCACCATATTATTTATCGAACTTTCCTTATAGTCATTATAAAACACATAATCAAACTGTTCTTCGGAGTATTCTATACTTGTTTTTTCCCTTGCATCAAAGTATTCGTCAGTAATGTTATCTCTTACAATAACTCTTTCCTTCCTTGCCTGTAAATCACTATGGACTAATACTTTAATATCGCACTCACTCCATACAGAATCCTGTGGTAATAGTATCCAATCAAATATTAATACTCCACTTGCTGTTGCTACTATCTCTTTTATTCTTTTGGAAATATAAAAAAGTGTAGCTTCAGTTAGTTGTTGCATTTTCTCTCTTTCTGCAAATACAATATTGCCTAATTTCTTACGATCAACTGCTCCTGTTTCATCTAATATTTCATTTCCAAAACGTTCTTTTAATCGTTCCAAAATTTTAGGCCGACATAATGCCTCATGACCAATCTCATCTACATTAATAACTGTAGAATTAGGAATACATCTTCCCAGCTCAGATGCTAATGTAGACTTTCCACTTCCAGATTTGCCTGTTATTCCAATTACTATCTTATCCATATATCATCGCCCTTTCTTTTAAATCTAATATGATACATTCTGGTACTAAGGTACTAACATCTTTATTGCTTAAAAGGAGTGTTTTCACAATGCTTGAACCTCTAAAATCTTCTTCGCTTGTTATATCATACACAAAAAAGATTTCTTCTCCATATTCTTGCTTTGACAGGTAATTTGTTGCTATTTGAATACGCATTTCTTCTTCAAAAGTTCTACCTGCTTTTACTCCTCTAAAAACATTGAAGATTCCCTCTTCATGGCATATATCTTGTATCATCTTTGTTCCAGCTAATTTTACGATTACTTTATCTCCAAAATGCTCAACACATTTTTTCACCATCTTGGCACGTTCTTCTTGATTAAACCAATATGCTTTTTTAGTAGTATTATCTGCTACTACCACAACAACCTTATCAAATATTTTCAAGGCATTTTTTAACCGATCTGTATGACCATTATGCCACGGATCAAAACTTCCAACAAAAATAGCTTTACTCATGATTAATCCTCCTTAAAATGCAATCTTTTACCTTGTTCACTTGTTCTTCAATGGATAATCCTGTACAATCCACTAATTCAATGGGGTTCGTCAATTGATATTTTAGCATTTCAACATAAGTTTCTCCATATAAAACATTATATTCATATGCTCTCTTATCAAACTCACTAACATTTCTGCCTCTGCGTTTAATCCTTTCATCTAATTCTTTTTTAGAATTATTTACAAGGAATACCACAAATTCATCTGTGCTGTGTTCAAGATACTCCTTATAAGCACGACATCTGTCTTTCATTGATATTCCAAATAACATATATTTACAGATTAGTTCTGAACGGTCTTTGCACACAATTCCATGATGAACCAATTGATTTATAGTTTCTGTCTTTCCAACTCCGTCTGTCCCTTCAATAATAGCATTACACACTATAACGTTACCATTTTGAATATTTGCATCGGTATATAGTTCATCATAAGTTACATCAACAAATCCCTTGTTTTGAATTTCATCGGCAGTCTTTATCGTTATTAAACCATTTTCATAGATTTCAACAATAATTTTTCTGCCTTGTTTCTCATAGTAAGTTACTTGTTTACTTCCTATGCTGTACTGATTTTTTACTGTACCTCCTATCAAATATTCATCTAATTTTGCTTTCCGAATGCATACATATCTTTTTGTAAATACCAAGTTGTTTATCCAATTATATATGCTTGGTAACACATTTTCATCATATCCAAAAACTTCAATTGTTGTATGATTTGATTGACAGATTTTTAATGCACGTGTAATTGCAAACCAATATTCTGATTTTATTGCATAATTACTGTCTTCATTTTTATAAAAAATAACTATACGTTTTCGTGCAAAGGCTGCCTCAATTAATTCAACTATTGTTCCAACAGAAAAGTGCAAGTCAAATACACAACAAAAAATGTCTGCATTCATAATTGCTTCAATTTCTTCACTTGAAACAACTTCACAATCAGTAGATGTATAATCTCCATTCGATGCTTTTTCACAATAAAAAGTACCTTTATAGCTAATAGGATAATCCTTTAGCTTAGCTGAACTATCTGCAAAAGCTAATTTTTTAGAATCACCTAATAAAGTAGACCGGTAATCATTCTTTAATTGTTGGTGAAGTTCTTCTCCTGATGCTGAAAGGTCGAATTTTCCTGCAAAAAAAATTTTAAATTTCCTCATTTTTTAAGTCCTCCTGTCTTCTATAAATTTTGTTCCAAGTAATGTAACTTCCTACAGCCATAAATGTCCATATTATATTTAATATTATTAAATACAATGCTTGATCAGGCAAAAGCCAATATTCAATTACATACAAAACATCATTTATAAACCATAAAATCCATGCATCGGTCTTCTTTGTCACCATATAAAATGTTGCTATGTAACTTGTAGTAGTCGTTAATGCATCTAATAAAGGTAATGGATCATCGGTTTTCATTAAAAAATAATAAACAACAATTGTTGAAACTACTATTATTACAGAATATCCGATTCTTTCCTTTTTTTTGCATTTTCTAATTGGAGTATCTCCTTTGTTCTTATTCCAGAATATCCAACCAGTAATACCAACACAAAAGTAAAACACACTATTGGTTACATCACCATAAAGATGTGCTGTAAAACTGAAAATACCTAAAAAGATGTACTGTAAACAGTAAAAAATCCAGTTGCTCCGCTTATTAGCCCATACCAAACCTCCTTGAATAAGTCCCATAATTGTTGTAATGATTTCTATCATAGTAAAGCCCTCCTTAATTAAAATAGTTTGTTGTTGTTTAACTTATGTACTTTTATAATTTCTTATGTTTATTTTACCTCCTTTTGTATTTTTTGTTTATAACTTTTATTTTCTTTAGTCATTACCAAGTTATATCAATACTCTTGGTCTAAAAGAGAACTTAAATTTCAAATTCTCTTTCGCAACTTAGAAACGATGTAATTATATCACAAAGCATCGATTATGTCTACTTTTTTAAATAACCATATATTTACTTTTTCAAAACGTGAAGTGAAAAAGTAAAAGCAATTCTAAATATAGTAAATAGAAATTAGTCTTACACAAGCTCTTAATGTACAACTTAATGCAATTTTAGTATAATAGATATGCAAATGTTTTTGGTGGAAATGGAGTAAATTATGACTGAAAAAGGAAAACAGCTCACATTGAGCCAAAGAATTAGAATAGAAGAAATGCTAAATCAAAGATACAGAAAATTTGAAATAGCTAATGAATTGGATAAAAGCCAATCAACTATTGCAAGAGAAATTAATAAACATAAGAAAATTAAACCTTCTAATCCCCTAAAAAATGATAACTTGTATAATTGTAAATATTTTATCAACTGTAAAAAATGTACTGGAAAATATAGAATATTTCAACCAATTCCTTGTAATGATAGAGATAGAAATATCGGTGTTTGTAACAATTGTGACAAATTAAAATCTTGTAAATTAGATAAATATTTCTACATTGCAAAAGAGGCTCAAAAGCAATATGAATATACTCTAAAAGATTCTAGATTAGGTGTTAATCTAAATATCTCTGAGCTCATCGAACTCGCTCACATAATTTGTCCTCTAGTAAAGAAAGGTCAATCTATCTATACTATCCTTAACAACCATCCTGAAATAACATTATGTGAGAAAACCATATACAACTACATAGAAATGGGATTATTTAAAGATTGGAATGTAACCAATTTAACTCTCAAAAGACAAGTTAAAAGAAAAGTATCTAAGAAAAAACTAAAAAAGCGTAAGCAGCCTGAAAATTATCAAGGAAGAACATATACTGATTATCTGAATACAAAGTTTTGAATCCAAATATTCCAACAACTGAAATGGATACTGTGTATAATCATCAATCAGGACCATATATTCAAACTTTCATCTTTGAAAATACTTCATTTATGATTGGTATACTACACAAAACTAAAACAGCAGACAGTATGGCTAACGCTTTGAATACATTTCAGGACAAGCTTTCTGGCGAAGAATATCAAAAACTGTTTGCACTTTTACTAACAGATAGAGGTACTGAATTTGGCAAACCACAGCAATTTGAGATTAATATGGAAACTGGCGAAATCAGGAGTAAGATATTTTACTGTGATCCACAGCAATCAAGTCAAAAACCTCATGTAGAAAACAATCATAATTTCATAAGAGAAATTTTACCTAACGGTCAGAGTTGGTGCAATTTATCTCAAGATAAAGTTGATTTAATGTTTTCACACATAAATTCAACACCTAGAGAGTCTTTAGGAGGAAAAACTCCTTATGAGATATTTACATTCATTTATGGAAAACAATTAGCTGATAAGTTAAATATACAAAAGATAGCAAAAGACGAGGTCTCAACCACTCCTCGCCTTATTGATTAAAAATCTAAAAAATGCCAAACCAAAAACATTTGCATAATCAAATATTCTCGACTAGAGTCAAATGGCGTTTACTTTTACGCTAAAAAAATTAAATGCAATTTGGCTTGTTTGTTATGCAAATTTCTCTTGATTTGTACTTTAATTTTACACAAAAAACTGGAAAAAAGCAATATTTTTGCTCAAAATATTGCTTTAAAACTGCATTTAATCGTACAAATTGCACTTACTTTACAAAATTGCACTTAACTTTTCACTTGACGTTTCAAATATGTGAAAATTTTATTATTTCTAAATTGTTGCTAGGAGGAAACCCTTGTTATTACTACATTTTAATTTTTCGTCATAAGAGAATAAAATTGTTAATAGCCCGCCGAACATGATCCCATTCAACAGCTTATCCCAAAATATATAAACATTCGAGCATTTCATTAATTTAAAAGAGCCTGTTTTCAAAACAGACCCCTTTGGTAAGCATAAACGAGAATACACACCTCCCATTTTGCAATATGAAATTTCACAAAAAATTTGTTAACTCTCGACTATTATCAAAAAAGAACTTATCATAATCGTCTAATTTTTCGTAAAATTCTTTGTGCTGTTTTTCAATATTTGCAATTTGTACTTCATCAGTAACTTCAGTTAATTGAATCACAGCATTGCCATCAGTCCAAGCAAATATGCCTTCCATATCATCTTCACTGTACTCGCCATTTCCATTGATATCTTTAAAAGCATATCCTCTTTTTTGATGATACTTTATTCCCCGTACTGTCCGCATTTCTTCGGACATTTCAACAAAGATTAAGCTTTGATTGTCAATAAATAATCCTTTTAGGAAAGTATTTCCAACAATATCCCGATTAACTCCGAGAATATCGTTATTTCCTGCTTGTTTTACAAAATATCCTTCAAACTCCCAATCGGAAGCCCTGCCAGTTGGCGTAACAATGCCTGAAAATTTAAAAAGTTTTTTCATATTTTCTTTCTCCTTTCAACTTTTGATATATTTATTATATCAAAGCTTTCATATTATGTGAAATGCTTATTAATTATATTGATATAACTAAAAGTTATCCCTAAACAATCTTTAATTCTTGAACAAAATTGTTTAACTCTTTAAATCTATTTTTTGTATTTATGTAAATACCATATTCGATTGGTTTAATTTCAAAAGAAGTTGCTATTGGCAAAATTTTTTTTGAATTAAGTTCATCCAAAACTGCTTCTTTTGTTACTAAACCTATATCAGAATTATATTGTAATATTTCTAATATTGTTCTGTAATTTATACATTTAAACTGTATATCATTGTTTCTTATATTTTTTATCGACTCGAAAAAATTCTTAGTTGTTATAGAATTTTTTCGTGGCATATAAATTATCTTATCTTTTAAATCTTCTAATGTAACATTCTTTCCAAAATAATTATTTTTACTATTTACAATCAAAACATCATGTAAATCCATTATTTTAATAAATTGAATTTTATCATTTACACAATTATTATCTTTTTTATTAACTACAATATCTAATTTTTGTCTTTCTAGTTTTACAAGTTGTTCTACTAAGTCACTTCTATCTACATTTACAATGACATTAGGATATTTCTTATAATATTCAGATAAATTTTCCCCAAATATTTTATTAAAAACTGTTATATGTGTTCCTAAATTAATAATTTTTACACCTGTATACTTTCTTTCAATGCTTTCTAATATCTTAATTGGTTCATTAATTTCTTGATATACACCTTTTCCCAATTCATTTAATTTTAATCCTCTTCTATTTCTTTCAAATAACTTATATCCTAACTCGTTCTCTAAATTTTGTATATGTTTTGTTATTGCTGGTTGAGATATATTTAACTTTTCACTAGCTCTTGTAATATTTTCTTCATCCGCTACTATCTTAAATATTTTATATAATTCTAAATTTACCATTGATAAACTCCTCTTTTAGATGATTATTTCTCTAATATTAAACTATATTTTTATTTTATAACAAACACCCTCAATTTTAAAGCCTTTTTCTTTAATTTTTCCTTTTATTCCTTTTTTAGTATTTCTTTGATAAATAATCGTGTATTCTATTTCTTCTTTATTTTCATTAAACCAATTTATTATATGTTCTACTGCAATTAACTTATAATATACTTGCCAAAAGTCATTGCCTTTGCTTACTCTGGTACAACAGCTATATAATCATCTTCATAATAATGTTTATAAGAAATTTTATAACCTAATTGTCTTGCAATTGCTCCTATAAAATTAGAATGTGGTAATCCACTTTCTGAATATAATTGTAATTGCTCTGCAATATCTGAAGCCAAACAATAGTCTTTCTTAATTGTTACATCTATTTTTGATTGTATTTTTTCAATTTCTTTTAAATTACTTTCAGATAACAATTTTACATTTTGAATTTCTTCTTCATTTGCTTCAATTTGGTCAATTGCTAATCTCATAAAGTCAAATATATTTTTAGGTGTTTCTACTATTGTTCTATATCTTTTTTCAACTTCAATAAAATATCGTCTTATCTTTCTACCTATTTCATTATTTTCAATCATTGCTAATTCTTTTGCCATATTTACTGTCAAATAATACTCATGTTTAATTACATTTCGACGTTCGCCAATTTTGGCAAATGTTAAAATATAATCTTCATTTTGAATAAAATTGTATTTTTTTATTCTATCTTTTATCCAATTTGTAAAGTCCCTTCCTATTTTCATAATACTATGTAATTCTCTTGCATTTACTAATTTTTCCTTGTTTTCATTTTCATATATTGGTAATAACTCATTTTCTATCATTTTATACTCCATATTTTTTATCTCCTTTTTATATATTTTTTAATCTTTATTTTCTTGATTTATCATCTTGTTTATCCAACTCTTCCCTTTGTTATTGATTCGTATTGTAATTTCTCCATCTTTGTCTGTTCTAAATATTTTACTTCCATCTCCGTTCTATCCTTTCCAAAACTTCAGCATTAGGATGTCCAAAATTGTTACTTTTTCCAACTCCAATCAGTGCTATTTTTGGTTTTACTGCATTTAAAAATTCTTCTGTTGATGAAGATTTTGATCCATGGTGAGCTACTTTTAATATAGTAGATTTTAAGGTATCTCCATATTTTTTTAAAATCTCTTTTTCTGCTATTTGTTCAATATCTCCTGTAAATAGAATAGAAAATTTCTGATACATCATTTTACAAACTAAAGAATTATTATTAATACTATTTTTACTAATTACATTTTCTGAGCTTGGCCACAATACATCAAAATATAAATCTTTCTCTATATTTATTTTCTGTCCCGCTTCTACTACCTGTACTTTTATATTTCGTTCTTTTATTATTTTTATAAATTCTTGATAATTTACTGAATTTTCAAATTGCTTTCCTATTATAACATTTTTTACTTTTATTTCTTGTAATAAATATGGGATAGAACCGCACATGATCTGCATCAAAGTGAGATACTATTAAATAATCTAACTTTTTTATTCTTCTATCTAATAAATATGGAAGTAATGTATTTTTTCCAACATCAAATTCTTCTTTACTACTTCCTCCTCCATCAATTAGAATAGTTTTATTTTTTGGGGTTATTATTAAGCAAGAATCGCCTTGTCCTACATCTATAAAATGAATTTTTAAATCACTTGGTATAAAACTTATAACTTTTATTGCAATTACTATAATAATGGAAAATATTATTACTTTTTTCTTTCCATTAAAAATATGTACTTTTAATTTACCTACATATGATAATATCCTTTTTTCTATTCGTCGTTTTTGCTCTTTTGTTTTAAGCCTATATAAACATGTAATTACTATAATCATAATATAATAAATAATTATACTTGATAATCTTGGTGTAACTACTATTATTTTTGATATTGAAATATTAGAAAACATATTTGCTATACAAGTTAATATGCTTAGTAACATATTTAAAATTGCATATAAAAATTTAAAAGGGAATATTACTGCTATAAAGCCTAAAATGATTATAATTCCAATTAAAAAACTAACTAATATATTAGACAATAAAAATGTTATTGATAATTTATTAAAAAACATCATACTAAGTGGAAATATTAAAATCTGAGCTGAAAGAGAAACACTTATAATTTCTTTTATTTTAGTAACAAGCTTGTTTATAATACTTTTATTATTATGTATTTCTTTATCATATTTTTGATTATTTATATCTTTGATTTTATCTATGTCTTTATATATGTTTACACTTTTTTGATTTATGAAGTTTTTTATACTATTTTCACTTCTTGAGTTATTATTTATTATATAACAAAACTTTTTTTGATTTAGTAAATTTAAGATTGTATTATTAAAACTTACTATTCCAATGGTAGCAAAAAAAGACAAAATTAATCCTATATCTATAATACTAAAAGGATTTTGAATTAATATAATAAGTAATGCTATACTTATGTTTGTTGCAATATCACTTTTTCTATATAATAAACTTGCACCGCACTCCAAGTATTGCCATAATACAAGCTCTTTTTACCGAACCGAGTTTCTCCTGTTAAAAATATAAAAAATATTAGTAGTATGATTGTAAAAATTTTAGCTATTTTTTTAGGACATTTTAACGTATTGAATATAATATTAATTCCAAGTATAACATATGCTACATGCATTCCTGAAACTGCTAATAAATGCGATAAACTACTATCTTGAAAATTTTCTTTTATATCTTTTTGTAATTCGTCATCATATCCCAGTAACATTCCAAGTAATAAATTTTGATTATCCTCTTCTTTTATATTCTCTTTTACTATCTGCTTTATATTATCTGCTACATTATTTGCCATTTGTTTCATTATATTCATTTGATTTATTCCTATAATATTTACTGAATTTGCTTTTACAACGCCATAAATCCCAACTGATTTTAAATATTCCTTATAATCAAAACCTTTATAATTTCTTTGTACTTCTGGTTCTGTATATGTTCCATTAAATTCTATTTTATCTCCATACTTTAAATTTGTATTGTTTTTTACATTTAAATATAAATGTGTTCCTTTATAAGTTTTATCATCATTTATAGCATCTATTTCTATTTTGTATTGTACAAAATATTCTTTTTCTTTTCCCACACTATCTATTGTTGCAACAAATTTTGCTTTTTCTATATTTTTATATTTGTTTTCATATGAGTTGTTTAATACTAATACTATTGTATTTGCAATAAAAGCACTTATTAAAATTATTAGTATAACTTTTTTTATATTAAATATTTTTAAATACTGCTTTACTCTTACAATAAATTTCTTCTTTTTAAATTTACTATCTTTAGTTAAAATTTTTAATAAAAAATATACACTGAATAAAAATATTACAAAAATGGCTATACTGATTTTACAGTATAGCCCTATTATTATTCCTGTTAGATAACCAATAGTTGCAATTAAAATTGGTCTTTTTATCATAACATGCACCGCTCCCTATATATTTAATTCCCCCTAATTTTTATATTGTATTCTTTCCTTATTAGTATTTTTAGTATAAGTCGCAAGCCTTCCTAAAGTAATTCATCTCCAATTATGTTTTTATTACTTTTAAAGTATTCTTAGTTAAACAATCTTGTTGCTGTTACATATCTTTTATTATATGAGCCTGTTAAAGAAGATGTTTTTACACCTGTTTTTTCAGTTGATGCATGGACAAAGCTATTATTTCCAATATAAATTCCTACATGACCAATTCCTTTACCAGTATTATAATCTGTAAAGAAAACTAAATCTCCTGGCTTTAAATTAGACTTTTCAACTTTTGTTCCAACTTTAGATTGAGCAGTTGCAGAATGTGATAAACTAACTCCAAATTGCTTATATACATACATTGTAAGTCCTGAACAGTCAAATCCCCTTTTAGGACTTGATGCTCCATAAACATATTTATAACCTATAAACTGCTTTGCATAGTCTGCTACTTGTTGCCCCTTATTTGTGCCATTTTCTGAAGTGTTTGTAAATGAATTCTCAGGTTTATTTTCCTCTTTTGAAGCTTGAGTAATTGTTTGTGAAGTTGTATTTTCTTTATTATTTTCTGAATTTTTTGCAGTTTCCTGATTTTTTGTTCTATCTCCGCCACTTCTAGAAGTAGTTTCTATCTTTTTCTCAGATACATATGTTTTTATTACATATCCAACTTGGTCATTATGTTTAATTTTATACCAATCGCCTTGTTCTTCAAGTATTGTTACTTTTGCATTTTGTGCAAATACCTTTAATACTTTTGCATCTGTATCTGCTTCTTCTCTAAAATTAATTCCTGTTGTTGTAATATATGCTATTTTATTTAGTGCAGTTTGATTGTTTTGTGTTTCATTTCCAGCATTATTTTGTGTATCATTTGCACTATTATCATTATTTGTATTATTGTCTGTTAAATCATTATTATCTGAATTATTAGCTATATTATCTTGATTTTCTGAAGTTTCACTTATTTTAACCCATCCATCTGTTACATTTGTGCTTACATATCCCCAACCACTTCTAATTTCTATAATTTTTAAATTTTCTCCTTGTTTTACATTAGAAATAATTTTAGAATTAATTAATGGGCGTATATATAATTTTACATCATTTTTTAAAATAATGTTTTCGCCTTTTTTTGCTTCTTCTCCGTGTTATTGTTCCATCTGTAGTTACATTATTTTGTATTTTTTCTTGATTTTGATTTGTTTGTTCATTTTCTTTTATGGTATTTGTTTGGTTTGTTTTTTCTGTTTCTATAAAATCCTTTTGAACATATCCTTTTATTTTATTATATCTTACTTGATACCAATCTCCTTCTTCTGCTAGTATCTCTACTTTTTCTTTTTTAGGTATAATTTCAAGTACAATTGATGTATTATCTGCCATTTTTCTTAATTTTGCTTCTTTTATAACTGTACCTGAATTTCCAGCCAAACTTACTAATGCAATTCCTGCTATTATTAATAAAACAAAGATTGAAACTATACTTGCCTTTTTTAAATTTGTCATCTTTAATACTTCCTTTCTTGTTACTTTTATAGTATACACAAAATATCAAAAAATGTCAATCAATTTTTTAACAGGCAACAATAATGTATGTAGGTTTGTTATACATATGTAAATTCAAACCATTATCTGTCTGTATTTCTTTTATCTCAAATGTCAATACTTTTACTAATTTATCTATGAATTAGGTAGCATACAAAATCTATAAATTACTCTTATTTTAAATTTTAATTATTTTCTCCCAAGGTAAATTACTTTTTCCAAAATGTCCATAATTAGTTGTCTCTTTATATATTGGATTTTTTAATCCTAAATATTCTATAATACCTTTTGGTGTTAGTTCAAATTTTTTATAAATCAAATTTACTATTTCTTCTTCTGGAATAACTCCTGTTCCAAATGTGTCTACATATATTGATACTGGTTTTGCGACACCAATTGCGTAACTAAATTGAATTTCACATTTCTTTGCTAAATTATTAGCTACTATGTTTTTTGCTATAAACCTTGCCATATATGCAGCTGAACGATCTACTTTACTTGGATCTTTTCCAGAAAATGCTCCACCACCATGCCTTGCATATCCTCCATATGTATCTACTATAATTTTTCTACCAGTTAATCCACTATCTCCAAATGGACCCCCTATTACGAATCTTCCTGTTGGATTTATATAGTATTTTGTATTTTCATCTAAAAGTTTATCTGGGACTACATCTTTTATTACTTTTTCCATTATATCTTTTCTTAATAACTCTAAATCCGCATTTTCATTATGTTGGGTTGATACTATTATTGTATCTACTCTAACTGGTCTTTCTTCTTCATATTCTATTGTTACTTGTGTTTTTCCATCTGGTCTTAAATAATCTATAATCCCATTTTTCCTTACTTGTGCTAATTTTCTTGATATATTATGTGCAAGATATATTGGAAATGGCATATATGCCTCTGTTTCAGAACATGCAAATCCAAACATGATACCTTGGTCTCCTGCACCTTCTGAATACAGATTTTCACCTTTTTTATCTTCTAATGATTTATCTACTCCCAATGCAATATCTGGTGATTGCTTAGATATATTGATATAAATTTTACAGGTTCTATAATCTATATCTAACTTTTCATTATCATACCCAATTTCTTTTATTGTATTTCTTGCAATCTCTTCTATATTTATATTTGCATTTGATGTTATCTCTCCTGTTATAAATATTTCTCCTTTTCCTGCTACTGTTTCACAGGCCACTCTTGAAGATTTGTCTTGTTCTAAACATGCATCTAATACACTATCTGATATATAATCACATAATTTGTCTGGATGACCCTCTGTAACACTTTCACTTGTAAATAATTTCTTCATAACATTTCTTCCTCTTTCCTATATTTTTTTAACATATAGTGGCATCTCCCTTTTATATTACTCTTTATAATATCTCTTTTTTTGGGTATACGCAAGGCCTGTCCCCTATACATTATAATTTCGTTTTAGCAATTTCGTCAAAAAAAACCTTTGCATGTGCAAAGGTTTAATTCTTTTTATAAAAAATCATCAGCCAAAGCATATGCTTTGTCGGTATTAGCACCTTAAAAGATTTAGGTTGCTGTGGAGTCTTAAAGCCGATTCTCTCGTCCACTCTTGATAATATTTAATTATATTTAATTTTAGATAAGCTCTAATATAACTACTACAGCTGCATCTCCTTTTCTTTGTCCTACTTTTATAATACGTGTATATCCACCAACTCTACCTTCATATTTTGGTGCTATTTCATTAAATAGTTTACTTGGTAAATCAATGTTTTTACCATTTTCATCTTTTACTTTGTTAACCATTTTCATAATTTTCTTTCTTGCATTTAATCTTGTTGGCAAATCTTTTTGTCTTGATACTGTTTTTTCTTCTTTTACAACTTTTAAATATTCTTTACCATTTTTGCTTGTAGCTTTAACAGTTTCTTTATTTCCTTTTTCATCTAATTTTGCTGTTATAACTTTCACATCTACCATTTCGTAGTTATCTTTTTCTTTAACAGCAAGTGATACTATACTATCAACTATGGCTTTTACCTCTTTTGCTCTGTTTTGTGTTGTTTGGATTTTTCCATGAAGAATTACATCTGTTGTTAAACATTTAAGCATAGCTAATCTCTGGTCTGTTGGTCTACCTAATTTTCTGTTTCTTGCCACTTTATTTCACCTCTTTTTAAATTTATTCTTTAAGAGTACATAAGCTTATACTCTCCACTATTCACCTTTGACTATTTACATTTGAAAATGTAAATAAACTTGCATTTTCAAATTTATTCTTCTTCTTTTGCAAAATCTAATCCTAAAGAACGTAATTTATGAGTAACTTCATCTAATGATTTTTTTCCTAGATTTCTTACTTTCATCATATCGTCTTCGGTTTTACTTGCCAAATCTTCAACAGTAGATATTCCTGCTCTTTTTAAGCAATTGAATGAACGAACAGATAATTCTAAATCTTCTATAGACATTTCTAAAACTTTTTCTTTTTTAGATTCTTCTTTTTCAATCATTACTTGCGTATTTTTTGTTGCTTCAGATAAATCTATAAATATTTCCAAATGTCCTGTCATAACTTTAGCTGCTAAACTTAGTGCTTCATCGGCTTTTAGGCTTCCATCTGTCCATACTTCAATAATTAATTTATCAAAATCTACCATTTGTCCAACTCTTGTATTTTCTACTGAGTAATTTACTTTTTTTACTGGTGTATAAATTGAATCAATTGGTAATACCGATATGTCTTGGTTTGATTTTTTATTTTTAGCAGCACTATTATAGCCTCTACCTCTTTCAACTGTCATTTCCATTTTTAGGTTTCCACCTTCTGAAACAGTCGCTATATGTAAGTTAGGATTTAATATTTCTACAGAACTATCTGTTATGATATCTCCTGCTGTTACTTCACCTTCACCTTTAAAATCAATTCTTATTACTTTTTCTTCATTATCAAAAGTTTTTAATCTTACATTTTTTAAATTAATTATTAATTCTGGTACATCTTCTACTACATTTGGTATTGTAGAAAATTCATGTACTACGCCATCAATTTTTGCACTTGTTATGGCACTACCTGGAAGTGATGAAAGTAATATTCTTCTTAAAGAATTACCTATTGTTACGCCATATCCTCTTTCTAATGGTTCACAAACAAATTTCGCATAATTACTATCGTCATTTATTTCTAAACATTCAATATTTGGCTTTTCAAATTCTATCATTTTTACCTCCCTATTTGGAACTTAAACACTTCATTTTTACCTTTGGAATTCTAATTTTTAATATATACTGATATAAAAATTCCTATTGTAATCTTTTTGCTTTTTAATTCCAACTTCTATTTAGAGTATAACTCTACTATTAAGTGTTCTTGTACTGGTAAGTCTATATCTTCTCTTGATGCTAGTCTTACTACTTTTCCACCTAATTTTTCAGCATCTCTTTCTAGCCATGTTGGTACTGGTCTTGCAGAATTTGTTTCTATATTTTCTTTTATAATCTTTTTATCTTTTTTTATTTCTCTAATAGTAATTACATCTCCTGCTTTTACTAAGTAAGATGCAATATCTACTTTATGAGAATTTACATCAAAGATTCCATGATTTACAAGTTGCCTTGCTTGAGCACGTGATGAGCCATATCCTAATCTATAAACTACATTGTCTAGTCTACTTTCTAATATTTGAAGTAAATTTTCACCAGTAACTCCTTTTTTATTTGAAGCCATTTCAAAATATTTTCTAAATTGTTTTTCTCCAACTCCATAGAATGATTTTGTTTTTTGTTTTTCTCTTAATTGAGTACCATATTCAGAAAGCTTTGCTTTCTTTTGTCCATGTTGTCCTGGTCCATAATTTCTTCTAGAAACAGAACATTTATCAGAATAACATCTTTCGCCTTTTAAGAATAGTTTTTGACCTTCTCTACGGCAAACACGACATTGTTCATCTTTATATCTAGCCATTTAGCCATTTCCTCCTTTTTCTTATTTTTTCTCATTTTAGTTTATTTATTATTTTTAGTTATCGTTATGGTTAGTTTATTAGATATTTCTAATTTCTAGTCTCTAACTTCATAACCACTAAAACTTTATACTCTTCTTCTTTTTGGTGGTCTACATCCATTATGTGGTATTGGTGTTACATCTTTAATTGCACTTATTTCTAAACCTGCTGTTTGTAATGACCTAATAGCTGCTTCACGACCAGAACCTGGTCCTTTTACAAATACTTCTACTGTTTTTAATCCATGTTCCATACCTGCTTTTGCTGCTGTAACTGCTGCTTCTCCTGCTGCAAATGGTGTTGATTTTCTTGAACCCTTAAATCCTAATTCTCCAGCACTTGCCCAAGATAGAACATTTCCTTGTGTATCAGTAATTGTAACTATTGTATTATTAAAACTTGAATGAATATGTGCAGCACCTTTTTCAATATTTTTTCTATTTCTTCTAGGTGTTTTCTTTGCTACAGTTTTATTATTTGCCATTTGGTTTTATACCTCCTTATTTTTTACTTTTACTAACTAATTTTCTTGGACCTTTTCTTGTACGAGCATTAGTTTTTGTTCTTTGTCCTCTTACAGGTAGTCCTCTTCTATGTCTTATTCCTCTATAACATCCGATTTCAGTAAGACGTTTTATGTTTAAAGCTACTTCTCTTCTTAAGTCACCTTCTACTTTGTATTTTTCATCAATAACTTTTCTTATACTGTTTACTTGGTCATCTGTTAAGTCTTTTACTCTAGCGTCTGGGCTTACTCCAGCTTCTTCTAGAATTTTTCTAGAACTTGATACACCTATTCCATAGATATATGTTAGTCCTATTTCTACTCTTTTTTCTCTAGGTAAATCGATTCCTGCTATACGAGCCATAAATTTTAGCACCTCCAAATTTATTTGTTTTCTTTATTTTCTATATTTTTCTTTTGCATTTTGCTTCCATGATGTAGTATACTTAATTTTATTAATTACACCCTCCAAAGCATATATGTGGTATTCCCACGTTTCAAAGAACTGTCAGGTTACATTACGAAAATTAAGTATATTACTTCACTTAGGCTAATTTCTACTAGTTTTAATGTCCTTTTTGATTTTTGCTTAATTGTGTTCTCTAATACTGAAATGTATATAATTTATTATTATGTGGATTGTTTTTTCTAATTTTAAATTATATAGTTTATTAGATATTTACAATTAGAAATGTATATAAACACAAAACTATAATTAGTAGGAACTACTAATCAATTTTATTGTACACAAATTTCTTAAAAAGAAATTTGGCACCTAAACAAATATGCGAACCTTGAAATATTTATAATTAATATAATACTTACTGTTCGCTTTTGTTCTCAATCAGCCGCTTCATAGTTTTTGTGTTAATATCAAGATTTTAATTAATTTTCCATTAACCTTGTCTTTGTTTGTGTTTAGGATTTTCACAGATTACTCTTATTTTTCCTTTTCTTTTTATAACTTTACATTTTTCGCAAATTGGTTTTACTGATGGTCTTACTTTCATATTTTGCACCTCCTCCAAAATCCCAAGAATTTTGTACTCTTCACACTTCACTTTTCACTAACAACATTTCGAAAAGCTTTATTTTTTTAGTTAATATATATGTAAAATAAATTTAAAATTTATTTTGCTCTCCATGTAATTCTTCCTCTTGATAAATCATATGGTGATAATTCTACTTTTACTTTATCTCCTGGTAATATTTTTATATAATTCATTCTAAGTTTTCCTGAAATATGTGCTAATATTTGATGCCCATTTTCCAGTTCAACTTTAAAATTTGTATTTGGTAATGTTTCAACAACAACACCTTCTACTTCAATTATGTCCTCTTTTGCCAATAATTTTCACTCCTTAAATGTATTGATTTAACCTAATTTATACAATTAACTATAAAATTATATAATACTTTTAAATAATTGTCAATATTTCTGGATCTTTTTCTGTAATTAATATTGTATTTTCATAATGTGCTGCTAAACTTCCATCTTCTGTTATAATTGTCCAACCATCATCTAGTACTAATATATCTGGATTTTTCTCTATAACCATTGGTTCTATTGCAAGTGTCATTCCAGGTTCTAGTTTTAATCCTTTTCCTGCTTTTCCGTAATTTGGAATTCCAGGATCTTCATGCATGCTTCTTCCTATTCCATGTCCTTGAAATTCTTTTACTACACTATATCCATTTTTTTCTACAAATTCTCCTATTGCATGGCAAACATCACCTATTCTATTACCTGCTTTTGCATATTTTATTCCTTCGAAAAATGCTTGTTTTGTTATATCTATTAATCTTTCAGCATTTTTGCTTACTTTACCCACTTTATGTGTTCTTGCAGCATCACCATTAAATCCATTTTTATAAGATACTAAGTCTATGCTAATTATATCTCCTTGTTTTAGTTTTACTCTGTTAGATGGAATACCATGTATTACTTCATCATTAATTGATGCACAAATTGAAGCAGGAAAAGGTGGAATTCCCTTTTCGCCACTTGGATAACCGAAGTTGTGCTGGAATTCCTCCATTTTCCCTTATTGTTTTTTCTGCAATTTTATCTAATTCTAAAGTAGTAATTCCTGGCTTTATTGCTTTTTCTATAGATTTATGTGCTAATGCTGTAATTCGGCAAACTTCTTTCATTAGTTCAATTTCTCTTTTTGATTTAATGTCTACCATTATATTGCTTACCTTACCTTTCTATTTCGTATAATTTTATAAGCTCCCCTAAGTCATGCTTACATATGACAGCTCACTTAAATAAATGAAGCCTTTATTACTTCTTTATTTCATTTAAAACATCTTTTGCTACATCATTTCCTAAACGATTTACTTTTGTACTTACTTCTTCAGTTCTTACAACGCCTTTTTTTGTATAATATTCTACAAGCGGTGCTGTTTGTTTATCATATATTTCTAATCTTTTATTAATTGCTTCTCTTGATGAATCATCTTTTCTTTGAATTAGTTCAGAGCCACAGTTGTCGCAAATTCCTTCTATCTTTGGTGGATGCATAACTAGATTATAAGTTGCCTTACATTCTTGGTTCGAACATACTCTCCTTGTTAAGATTCTTTCAATTGTTTCTTCTCTTGGCGTAGTTAAATTAATTACCATATCTATTTTTTTATTTTTTTCTTTTAAAATCTCGTCCAATTTTTCAGCTTGTTCTATTGTTCTTGGAAAACCATCTAATATAAAACCATTTACTGCGTCTTCTTCATTTAATCTATTTGCAACCATAGGTATTGTAATCTCGTCTGGTACTAGATTTCCTTCATTCATATATTTTCCAGCTTCAATCCCAAGTTCTGTTTTTTCTTCTAAATTTTTTCTAAATATATCTCCTGTTGAAATTTGTGGCCATCCTGTTTTTTCACTTAAAATTCCTGCAACTGTACCTTTTCCAGTTCCTTGAGCTCCCATCATTATAATATTCATAATACTATCATTCCTTTCATTTTTTTATAAAGTATAATAAAAATATATTATTTTCACAATACTAATCTTTTATAAATCTATATCTTCATCTGATCCTTTAATACTATATAACTTTTTTTGCAAATTTTCAAGCAGTTTTACGAATTTCCCACCTAATTTAATAAATTATTTGATTTTGCAATAAATTAGTAATATGACCCATTTTTTGATTTTTTTATGTTATTTTTTCATTATCATTTTTAAGTTCATCTAATTTTTTTGCAAACTCTGTATAGTATTTTTTTAATGGAATTGGTCTTAATTCTCTATTTGTAAAGCAATGTTTTGTTTCTGCTTTTATTACTTCTTGTCCACTTCTTGAATTTGTTACATTATATCCAACTGTAAATTTTAAACCTGAAAATTCTTTTACAAATACCCTTATTTTAATTACATCTTCAAATGTAACCGCATGTTTATATATACAGTTTACTTCTAAAACTGGAATCATTATTCCTTTTTTTTCTAATTCTCCATATGGAAAACCAATTTGTTTTAAAAATTCACATCTTGCTTCTTCTAAATATCTTATATAATTAGAATGATGTACTATTCCCATTCTATCTGTTTCATAATAGTTTATATTTCTTTCGAATACATTTTCCATCTTTCTTGTTCTCCTTATTACTTCTATAAAAAATATATATTTTTTATATCTTTATATCTTATCACAGATTTTATTAT
>CAQOYX010000003.1 GCA_948852375.1 uncultured Clostridia bacterium | reverse complement strand
ACCTTTTGCACAAAATACTGTAACAGAACCATCTAGTACTCTTAATGATCTTTGTACTTCAACTGTAAAGTCAACGTGTCCTGGTGTGTCTATTATATTTATTCTATGGTTTAACCAATGTGTTGTTGTTGCAGCTGATGTAATTGTTATACCTCTTTCTTGTTCTTGAGCCATCCAGTCCATTGTTGCTGCACCTTCATGGGTTTCACCAATTTTATGAACTCTACCTGTATAGAAAAGTATTCTCTCTGTTGTTGTTGTTTTACCAGCATCAATATGAGCCATTATTCCTATATTTCTAGTCATCTCTAATGAGACTTCTCTTTTCCCCAACTTTTTTTCCTCCTTTTTTTGAGGTTTTATGTTTGAGATTTACTGTTAGATTTTATAATCTAACCTCACCTTTCAACTTTCAACCTTAATTTTACCACTTATAATGTGCAAATGCTTTGTTTGCTTCTGCCATTCTATGTGTTTCTTCTTTTTTCTTAAATGCTCCACCGTTTCCAGTTATAGCATCTGTAATTTCTCCAGCTAATTTTTCAGCCATTGTTTTTTCATGTCTTTTTCTAGCATATGTTACAAGCCATCTTAGTCCTAAAGTTTGTCTTCTTTCTGGTCTAATTTCTAGTGGTACTTGGTATGTTGCACCACCAACTCTTCTTGCTTTAACTTCTAGAACTGGCATGATATTTTCAAGTGCTTGTTCAAAAACTTCTAGTGGATTTTTTTCTTCTTTTTCTTTTACGATATCAAATGCATCATAAACTATTTTTTGAGCAACTGATTTTTTACCATCTAGCATTATGTTGTTTACTAGTTTTGTAACAACTTTGCTATTATATATTGGATCTGGTAAAACATCTCTTTTTGCTATATATCCTTTTCTTGGCACTATTCTTCACTCCTTTTTTAATGTCCTAAGCTTGGAAATTTAATATTGGAAACTAAAATTTTATATGTGCATATTTATTTATGCATATTTTATTGTCTCCTTTATCTATTTTTTCCTACTTTTGGCATCTTAATTTTTTGGTATTTATAAAAAACACCTAAAGTTACTCTGGAGATCTTTCTCTCCCGTATAGTGCATATAATTTATTACAATTTAAGTCCATTAAATTATTTAACCAATTATTGCACTAACTCTAAGTTATAAAAATTTTCTTTTAATTAATTGCAAGTATAGAAATAAAATTAATCTTTAATTTCTAACTTTCAACATTAAACATCTAACTTTTATTTTTTAGGTCTTTTTGCTCCGTATTTAGAACGAGCTTGCATTCTGTCTTTAACTCCTGCTGTATCTAATGTTCCTCTTATAATATGGTATCTAACACCTGGTAAGTCTTTTACCCTACCTCCTCTTATTAGAACAACACTGTGTTCTTGTAAGTTATGTCCTATACCTGGAATATAAGATGTTACTTCATATCCATTTGAAAGTCTAACTCTGGCAACTTTTCTTAATGCTGAGTTTGGTTTCTTTGGAGTAACTGTTTTTACAACTGTACATACTCCTCTTTTTTGTGGAGCCCTTGCATCTGTTACAACTTTTTTTCTTGAATTATATCCATGTTGTAAAGCTGGTGCTGTAGATTTTGTACTTGCTGTTTTTCTTCCTTTTCTTACTAATTGATTAATTGTTGGCACTTAAATTTCACCTCCCAAAATTTTATATGTTTCATTTTTGTTACAAATTGCAACAAATAAAACACTTTACGGAAATGCTACTTATAGCATTTTACCATAACGTTTACTATTTTACCACGTAGTAGCCTAACTGTCAAGAAAAATTTTATTTTTTTCACAGCAATGTCAAACTATATAATTGAGTAGACATATATGACTACTCAATCAACTATATTACAAAATCATAATTTGCATAAAGTTACCATTCTACCTTGTAAAGAAGGAAGTAGTCCCTATTCTAAGACATCTTCCTTCTTTTTAGGTAATAAATCTAATACTTCTTCATCACTTTTTCATCAAAAACCATATCTCCTGATACTCCTCATTATAAATAACAAGTGTACCAGATTTTACATAATATTCACAAACGAATATCTTATTATTAGCCGATGCTTTGTCTTTAATGTGTTTCCCTTTTAAGTAACGGTCAAAATAGTATAGTATATCCGTCCGTTGTCGCAAAATATAAAATTTTGGATCATAATTAGCAATCATATATTGACCACTTAATTCATCACCTTTAATTCTAATTTCCGGCAACCCTCTAATTTTTAACGTACATGTATTTGCCCATGGAACTAGTAAATACACAATCCTATTGGTCCAATGCACATTACGATCATAACCACCTGAAATCCCAATGTTTCGAACATACAGTCTTTTTTTCTTGATAAATTTCGGATCGAAACGTTTAAGAATAATCATGACCAACCATACTATAGCTAAAATAACAAGAACTATTTTGACTACCCAATACCGTGCAATAAAGTTACATAAAGCATTAAATTTTTCCATTTTTGTTCTCCTTTCTATGAGAAAAATCACAAGATTTACATTTACATAATAACATAATTTTCATACTTTCGCAATAGCTTTATGCAAACAACTTTTCTTTTTAATGTACTAGGCGTTATTCTGTGTTTTTATTTCTTGCCAATAATGCTCTATTTTACCTTCTTTTTTTCTTAATTTTCTTTTATATTTTCTATAATTTCTCTACAACTTTTCCAATCGCTTATTTTTATTTCATTATATTCTTTTTGTAATCTTTTTAAAATTTCTAATGTATCATCTTTAGAATCTAAATCTGCTACAATGATGTTTTTTATGTATTCTTCTTTACCATATAAAAGTCTAAATAAAACACTTCTCATAAATCCTTCTATCTTTTTTTCTTGGTTTTTAACAGCAATTATTACATATAACCCATCTGATTTTAAATTTGTATATGAAGATATATATATAATCGTTTTTATAATTTCACATAAACCATATAATGCAAGCGTCCAAACTATAGCATTTAACACAAAATCCCACATAGAAATGCCTCCCCCTTTTATAATATGTTTTTTAAGAGTTTTTGGTTACAATTACTTTTTTTATAATTTCGTTACGGCATTTACAATTTTATTGATGTTTCACATTCTTTCTTGTCATTTTCTAAAAAATGTGCTATTATTATGTCTATCTTATTATGAGGAGAAAATGATATGTTAGATGTAGTACTAGATACTTTGATTGATGGAATTAAGTTATTGCCTTTTTTATTTTTTGCTTATTTAATAATGGAAATACTAGAGCATAAGACGAGTAATAAAACTAAGAATATAATTCAAAAATCTGGTAAATTCGGTCCGCTATTTGGTGGAGTCTTAGGAATTTTTCCACAATGTGGCTTTTCTGCTATAGCTGCAAATTTGTATGCTGGTAGAGTTATTACTTTACGGAACATTAATTGCTATTTTTTTATCAACTTCAGATGAAATGCTACCTATTTTAATATCTGAGGCTGCTCCTACTAGTATTATTTTAAAAATTTTAGGTTTAAAATTAATAATTGGTATAATAGCTGGTTTTATAATAGATTTAGTTATACGTTTTACTTGTAAGACTACAAAATCTGAAGAAAAAATAGGAGAAATTTGTGAGCATGAACATTGCCATTGTGAGGAAGGAAATATATTAGCATCTTCTATAAAACATACACTAAATATATTTATTTATATTATAGTTATTTCTTTTATATTGAACACTATAATACATTTTGTTGGTGAAGACACATTGTCAAACTTTTTACTAAACATGCCAATTTTAGGACCTGTTATAGCTGGAATTATAGGACTAATTCCAAATTGTGCATCTTCTGTTATACTAACTGAATTATATTTATCAGGTGTTATTGGCATATCTACAATGATTTCAGGCTTACTAGTTGGAGCAGGAGTGGGAATACTTATTTTGTTTAGAGTAAACAAAAATATAAAAGAAAATGCAAAGATTGTTGTATTGTTATACGCAATAGGAGTAATCGCTGGAATTACCCTACAGCTATGTGGCTTGCAAATTTAGGAGATATGTAGTATAATATAATTATGTTAAGCCAATAAAGGCGAAAATTAGAAAAAGGAGAATATATTATGGATCGCAAAATTATTAAATTTGTACTTTATGGAATGATTGTATTTCTTATCTGTTTACTTGCATATGATCTTTTCAGTGCATACTTTGACAGCTTATTTTCAGGATTTTATCAAATATTTGATAATGCAGATGTTATATCTACACCTTTACCGTTTAATCCTTTTGAATGAGCTACCATCACCCCGTAAGTGTACTTACGGGGTTCCGTATTATTTCTTTTGCTCTTTCTAAATCTTCATCAGTTGCATTTCTTACATTTTCTAATTCATACTTATATCCTAAATCACTCCATTTAAATTTACCTATACTATGATATTTTAAAATTTCTACTTTTTCTACTGTTTTTAAAGATTCTATAAAACTCTTTAGCTTTATCAAATCTTCAGTATCATCAGTAATTCCTGGAATTAATACCTGCCTTATCCATACCTGCTTTCCTATATCGCTTAAATATTTTGCAAATGCCAATTCTTTTTCATTTGAAAATCCAACTAGTTCTTTGCATTTCTCGCTATCAATATGTTTAATATCTAACAAAAATAAATCTGTAAGTGATATTAACTCTTTTAATTTATCTGTTAAATCAAACATTCCGCGATGTATCTATTGCTGTATGAATATCTCGTTTTTTCAATTCTTTAAATAAAGAAATTAAGAAATCCATTTGAAGTAGTGGTTCTCCTCCTGAAATTGTAACTCCACCATTTGATGCTTTAAAATAATTTGTATAATTTTCAATTTTATTTATTAACTCTTCCTTTGAAATAACATTTCCAGCACATGCATCCCAAGTATCCCTATTATGGCAATATTTGCACCTTAAATGGCACCCCTGCATAAATACAACAAACCTAAGCCCAGGTCCATCAACTGTTCCAAATGTCTCAAAAGAATGAACCCTCGCCATTCTAGTTTTATCAAACTTTTCCATGTAACACCTCCAAAAAACTATAACACCATAAAATCGTACAAACTAGCGCGAAGAAAGTAATATATTTAATTTTCGAAATGTAGACCCGACAGCCCTCTTTGAGTCAGGGGAATACACGTGAGCTTGGAGGGCGAAATGAAGAAAATCAAATATATTACTTTCTGGGAGCGGACTGCAAACCTCAAAATCTAAACATCAAAACTAAATCCTCTCATGTATTGTCCTATGAATTACATCCAATTGTTGCTCACGAGTTAACTTCGTGAAATGCACAGCATATCCAGACACACGTATTGTAAGCTGTGGATACTTTTCTGGATGTTCCATTGCATCTTCAAGAAGTGCCCTATCAAATACATTTACATTTATATGATGCCCCTCACCGAATAAAATACCCATCAAGCATATTAACTAAATTTGTTACCCTTGTTTGTTCATCTTTTCCAAGTGTTGCAGGTGTTATAGAAAATGTATAAGAAATACCATCCTCTGCATATTCATATGGCAATTTTGCAACTGAATTCATGACAGCAAGTGCCCCATTTGTATCCCTTCCATGTAAAGGATTCGCTCCTGGTCCAAATGGTTCACCTTTTTTTCTACCATCTGGAGTATTGCCTGTAGCTTTTCCATAAACCACATTTGAAGTTATTGTAAGAACAGACATCGTTGTTTTCGAATTTCTATATGTGTTATATTTTTTCAATTTATTCATAAATGTTTTTACTAAATCTACAGCTATTTCATCTACTCTATCATCGTCATTTCCGTATTTTGGAAAATCTCCTTCTATTTCGAAATCCACTGCAAGACCAGTTTCATCACGAATTACTTTTACTTTTGCATATTTTATGCTAGATAATGAATCTGCTACCACTGATAATCCTGCAATTCCGCATGCCATTGTTCTTAATATTTCTTTATCATGTAATGCCATTTCTATTGCTTCATATGAGTATTTATCATGCATATAATGTATTGCATTTAATGCTTTTATATAAATTTTTGCTACATAATCCATCATTACATCAAATTTTTCCATTACTTCATCATAGTTCAAATATTGGCTTGTAATTGGCTCAAATCTTGGTGTTATTTGTTTTCCACTCATTTCATCTCTTCCACCATTTATTGCATAAAGCAAGGTTTTGGCAAGATTACATCTTGCACCGAAAAATTGCATTTGTTTACCTATTCTCATTGCAGAAACACAACATGCTATTCCATAATCATCTCCCCAGAATCTTCTCATTAAATCATCATTTTCATATTGTATTGATGAAGTTTTTATAGATAATTCTGCACAAAATTCTTTAAATGCTTTTGGTAATCTTGTAGACCATAGAACTGTCATGTTTGGTTCTGGTGCTGGACCTAAGTTTGTTAATGTGTGTAACATTCTGTATGAATTTTTAGTAACTAGAGTTCTTCCGTCTATTCCCATACCACCAATAGATTCTGTAACCCAAACTGGATCACCACTAAATAATTCATCATATTCTTTTGTTCTTAAGAAACGAACCATTCTTAGTTTCATAACAAAGTGATCCATTAGTTCTTGTGCTTGTGTTTCATCTAATGTTCCATTTTTTAAATCTCTTTCAATATATATGTCCAAAAATGTAGTTGTCCTTCCTAGACTCATTGCTGCACCATTTTGTTCTTTAACTGCACCAAGATATGCAAAATATGTCCATTGTATTGCTTCTTTTGCAGTGGCTGCAGGGTTTGAAATATCATATCCATATTTATTTGCCATTTGTTTTAATTGTTCTAGTGCTTGTATTTGGTCATGTATTTCTTCACGCTCTTTTATAATTTCTTCTGTTAGATGATCTACGTCTAAATTATCTAGTTCTTCCTTTTTTTCGTTTATTAAAACATCTACACCATATAGGGCTACTCTTCTATAATCTCCTATTATTCTTCCACGTCCATATCCGTCTGGAAGTCCTGTAATTAAATGTGAACTTCTAGCTGCACGTATGTCTTTTGTGTATACACTAAATACTCCATCATTATGTGTTCTTCTTATAGTGTTAAATATTTTGTCTACATCTGGATCTACTTTTTTTCCATATGCTTCACAAGATTTTTCTACAATTTTTATACCTCCAAATGGCATAATTGCTCTTTTTAATGGTTCATCTGTTTGAAGTCCTAGTATTTGCTCTATGTCTTTATCTATATATCCTGCATCATGTGCTGAAATAGTAGATATTGTTTTTGTATCTATATCTAATACTCCACCATTTTCTTTTTCTTTTTTATATAATTCTAAAACTTCATTCCATAATTTTTTTGTGTTTTCGGTTGGTCCTGCTAAAAAGTTTGCATCTCCTTCATAGGGTGTGTAATTTTCTCCGAATAAAGCTTCTTACATCGATTTCGTTTTGCCAATTTCCTTTTTTAAAACCTTCCCATTGTTTAAATTCCATAAACGACCTCCTAATATAAATTTTATATTATTATAACCATATTTTATAATAACATAAGAATTCTTTTAGTGCAATAAATTTTTATATATAATATTTTTTCCAGAAAAATCCCCCAAAATGCAACGCATTTTGGGGGATTTTCCTTTCTCACGCCTGAACTACCTTTTGGCTCTGGACTATTTTCCTCAAGTCCTCATAAAAACTGAACTCTTTTAGGAAATCCTTGCCTGGCAAATTTTCCACGTTCAAATACAAACGTAACCATGCTTGATGCTCATCTGTATCATAGGAAACATCTGCTTTGATGTATGGATTGAAAGACTTTTCGGTTCCAAATCCCTTCCTGCGTGCCACTTCTCTGGCCACATCTTCAACAAGCATCGTAGCCTCGCAGATCAATGTTTCATTCAGCAGAACATTAAACAGATTCCTCTGAATTTCTGCCACAAGCATCATTACCTCTGCATCCATCACATACAACTGTGCATCAGTTAATGCTTTCATCCGTTCATAATCATTTTCAGTAAATCTCAAATTCATTCCTCTACCTCCATAAAATAATATGATATGATATTGTAACAAAAGTCTCTTGGACTCTATATTTATTATATGTCATTTACATAATATTATCAAGTATGTCAAGATAAAAAAATTATTTTATTTATAATAATAATTCTTTTATCTTTTCTAAATTTTGCATTACACATTCATACCCATATTTATAACAACTATCTAATTTTTCTGTATCAAGTAGCCCTACTTTATCTGTGTATACATTTAATACCAAATCGCTCATCTCCAAGCTTTCTTCTGATATTTTACTTCCCATTATATCTATTGTTTTCATTACTATATCCATTATATTACTATCTTTTGTAATTGGATCTGCATCAAATTTTACTGCTATTACTTTGTCTGCTCCTTGTTTTTTTACTTCATGTACTGGAATGTTATCTAATGCTCCACCATCCATAAATGCATGATTTTTAAATTCACATGGTGAAAATACTGCTGGGAAACTGCTACTTGCTCTTACTGCTTTTCCTACTGATATATCTGTTATATATTGTTCTTTGTTTTCTCCGTCTTCTGGAATTTTGTTTGTTATCACATATTCTTTTCCATTTGCAATATCGACTGTTGGTATTACAAGGGGCATATTGATTTGATTTACTTTTTTTATTCCTTTTTTTTCTGCTATTTTGTTGTATATACTTTCTAAATTTTTTCCAGATTTTAAACCTTTAAAACTTGCTTTATTCCTCATAATATTGCCAATTCCAAATATAATAGGCCCTGAATTTATTTCTACCAATTCTTTCGAATACCTTTTAAATAATATATATATATAATAAGGAGAATATCCCATTGCATACAAACTTCCGAATTAAACTCCCTGCACTTGTACCTCCTATTATATCAACCTTTATATTGTTGTCTTCTAATGCCTTTAATACTCCTGCATGTGCAATTCCTCTAATTCCACCACCAGATAATGCAATGCCTAATTTCAAATCAACCACCTACTTTTAACATGATAATATTAGTATTTCCTATTTATTATATGTTTAAACAAAGTTTGTTGATAAATATTATTCTAACAAAGCACCAGAATTTAATCTGATGCTTTGTTTATTAATTCATATAATCCCTTAATTTCTTACTTCTGCTTGGATGTCTTAGTTTTCTTAATGCTTTTGCTTCTATTTGCCTTATTCTTTCACGAGTTACTTCAAATTCTCTTCCTACTTCTTCTAGTGTTCTTGCTTTTCCATCTTCTAGTCCAAATCTTAGTTTTAGTACTTTTGCTTCTCTTGGTGTTAGTGTATTCATTACTTCTTCTAATTGTTCTTTTAAAAGTGTATATGATGCTGCATCATGTGGTGCTGGTGAATCATCATCTTGTATGAAGTCTCCTAAGTGGCTGTCATCCTCTTCTCCTATTGGTGTTTCAAGTGATACTGGGTCTTGAGCTATTTTTTGTATTTCCATTACTTTTTCTATTGGCATTTCTAATTCTTCTGATAATTCTTCTGGTGATGGTTCACGACCTAGTTTTTGTAATAAATGCCTTGAGGTACGTATTAGTTTGTTTATTGTTTCTACCATGTGTACAGGTATTCTTATTGTTCTTGCTTGATCTGCTATTGCCCTTGTAATTGCTTGACGTATCCACCATGTTGCATAAGTACTGAATTTAAATCCTTTTTCATAATCAAATTTGTCTACTGCTTTTATTAATCCCATGTTTCCTTCTTGGATTAAGTCTAAAAATAACATTCCTCTTCCTACGTATTTTTTTGCAATACTTACAACAAGTCTTAAGTTTGATTCTGCAAGTCTTTGTTTTGCTTCTTCGTCTCCTTCTAATACTTTTTTTGCTATTTCTATTTCTTCATCATAACTAAGTAATGGTATTCTTCCTATTTCTCTTAAATACATTCTAACAGGGTCATCTGTACTTATTCCTTCAAGATTTGCCAGATTGTTTAAGTCTTCAACTTTAATATCTTCTACTTCTTCTAAGTCTTCTAAATCTGGTTCTTCATCATCAAAGTCATCTTTTATAAGATCCATGTTTAATTCTTCAAATGCATCAAATACTTTTTCGATTTCATCTACATTTGAGGTATCTAATTCTGTTGCTAATTCTCCATATGTTATTTTTCCTTGTTTTTTTGCTTTTTCAATTATACTTTTTACTTTATCATCGTCTTTTTTTGGTTCTTCATTTATTCCTTCTATATCTGCATTTTCTTCTGCCATTTCTACATCCATGTTTTTTATTATTTCTTCTGACTTTTTTATTGCCTTTGGTTTTTCATTCACTTTTTTATTTTCTGAAGTAGTGTCTTTATCTTTCTTATTATTTACGGTTTCTATATTTTCTTTTTGCTCTTCTACTAATGTTTTTCCTTTTTTTTGCTTCATTTTTTCCGCCTCTTTTTCTAATTCCAAATTTTCTTCTCCTACTATATTATTTGTTGTTTTTTCTACTTTTTTATTTTTTCCTTGCTGTGTATTTGTTGTTGCTCTTTGTGCTTTTTGATTTTCTCCTTGTGTCATATCCTTTTTTTCTTTATCTGTTTTTGAGCTCTTTTCTTGTCCACTTTCTTTTTTACTGATTGTACTATTTAGATTTTCCTCCGCCACATATACTATTTTTTCATTTTTTGTTTTTTTAACTCTCTGTTCCACTTTTTTACCTCCCCTATTTCATTTTTGCAATTTTTATTATTAAACCTGATAATTCTTCTTCTAATTTAGACTTTTCATCATTATCTATATTTTCATCCTCTAACATTTTTACTATTTTTAGCTTTTCATCTATCATTTTTTCTTTTTCATACAGCCTTAACAAATCTTCTATTGCTTTTTCATTATTCGTTATTTCAAAATCATCTGCCATTATACTTGTAATATGGCTTATTAATTCATCTTCTTTAAATAAATTCAATATATTAGTATTACTATTTCCTTTTTCAAAATGTTCATACAATATACTTGCAATTTTTTGATTAGCTGGTAATTTAAAATCTTCTGGTTTTATTTTTTTGCTTATTTGTTCATATGTATTAATTTCAGTATTTATTAAAAGTGATATTATCATGTTTTCCCTTTTTAATAAAGCTTCACTTATCTTGTACCCATTTTCCTTTTTATCTTGCTTTTTTATTCCAATTGGTCTTTGCAATATTTTTATTCCTTGACTTGTATTATTAAACATTTTATTTGCTTCTGCATATATTGCTTCTTTTGAAATACCATATTCTTTTGAAATTCTATCTATATATATTTCTTTTTCAATGCTATTATCTACTTTAGATAATATTTTTACAATTTCATTTAAAAATTTTATTTTATCACTAGCAGTTTGAATTGTTAAATCTTTTTTTAATGTTTTTACTTTGAATTCAACAAGTGATATTGCATTTTCTACACATCTTTCAAATCGCCCACTACCATATTTTATAACATATTCGTCTGGGTCTTTTACTTCTTCATCTAACTGTAAAATTCTAATATCGCATCCCATGTTGCTTAGTATTTCCATTCCTCTCATAATAGCTGCTTGTCCTGCTCCGATCTGCATCATATCCCATAATAATTTGGTTTGCATATTTTCTAAGTAGTCTTCCTTGAGCCTCTGTAAGTGCTGTTCCAAGTGAAGCAACTACATTTGTTATTCCTCTTTGATATAGTGATATGGCATCCATATATCCTTCTACTATTATTATTTTATTGTTTCCACTTTTTTTTGCTACATTTAAACCAAATAGTTGCCTCCCTTTACTATATACGATATTTTCTGGAGAATTAATGTATTTTGGTTTACTATCATCTAAAACTCTTCCTCCAAATGCTATTACTCTATCTTGTATATCTTTTATTGGAAACATTAATCTTGTTTTGAATTTATCATAGAATTTTCCTTTTTCTGATTTTCCAACTAAGCTTGATGCAAGTATTTCTTCATCTGTGAAGCCTTTTTCTTTTAATGCTTTATATAATTCGTCGTAATTTGTTGAATATCCTATACTGAAAGTTTTTAGAGTATTATTATCTAGTTTTCTTTTTTTTACATATTCTTGTGCTGGTTTTGCATTAGTTTTATATAAATTTTCATGAAAAAACTCTGCTGTAAATTTATTTATTTGGTATACTTTTTCTTTTAGTTTTAACCTATTATCATCTCCACCACTTTCTAAATTGGGCAATGTTATTCCGCTTCTATCTGCAAGCAATTCTAATGTTGGTTTAAAATCTAAATTTTCAATTTTACTTACAAAATGAATAACATTTCCACCGTACCCCACATCCAAAGCAATGAAAAATTTGCTTGTCTGGCGACACTGAAAAAGAAGGGGACTTTTCTTTATGAAATGGACACAAGCCCATAAAATTTCTACCACTTCTTTTTAATATTACGTATTGTGATATTACATCAACTATGTCATTAGAATTTCTTATTTCATCAATTAATGCATCAGTATACCTTGCCATTTTTCATCCTTTCCTAATACATTATACTATTCGACACAAAATTATTAAATCCCCCTCACTTCACATAAAATTTTACAATATGTTTGTCTTATAAGTGTCAAGTTTTGTCGAAATACTTACTGAATTTATTGTTGGTTATAAAAATATAAAAATTTGCGAACACTTCATGCTCGCAAATTTTTACTTTATATATAGTGCAGGACGAAAACCAAGGTTAGTGTAAGTATAATTAGCAATGTAGTTAGCACGATAACAAACTGAGCTACTCGGATCAGTAAAACTACAACCACGAATTACATATCTTAGTGCTGTGTCTGTATATGTGCACGTCTCACCGAGTCCATTCCCATAAATTTCCTGCCAAATCATATATGTTATTTTTTCTTGTTCCATCTGAAAATCCTGTTGTTCTTATCCCAAAATGATATACTGTATCTGATGCTACAAAACTTCCACTTTCTACTCCAATATTAGAATCTACTACTATATATCTTCCTCTACCTTGTTCATATGATAATCCTGTTGCTGTAGCATAATTTCCCCATGTTGTATTTGCCTTTACATCTGAATAGTCACTCACTTCCGATATATATTTCATTATTACATCCCACATTGTTCCTGTTATTAATCCACTACTTACTGTAGTTGTTGAATACATTTTATTGGACATTTCTTCAGCTGTACTATAATCTGCATGATAATATGGTATCTCTCCTGCTTTTGTTGTTATTTTTCCGCTTACTACTTTATCTTTTGTAAAATTCTCATTCTTAAAAGCAACTGTACCTTCTGGTGTTTCTAATGTTTTGTTATTCATAAATGTTATTTGGCTTGTTCCTGCTTCAAACCTGCCGGCAATAAAATCCTCCATATTTTTGTATTTGCACTATTTCTGCTCTATTTGTACTTATATCCCATTGCTTAGTATCTGTTAATCCAAAATCTTGCTTTTGATAGTTTGCTTCTGTACATGGTATCCATACAAATTGGTTTCCATATATTACTTTATCTTTTTCTTCTTCTGTTATTTGATTTTCCTCTTTTACTGTTCCATCTGCATTGTATATTGCTCCTGCGGGTACTGCTCCTCCTGGTGCTTTTGTTTGACTTGCGTATTTGTTTTGGTCTCTTTTGTCATCTGATATTACTACTCCACTTTCTATTGTTCCTCCTACGTAGTAGAAGCCTTTTGGTACTGGTATTGTATTATTTTTTCCGTCTGATACTGCATCTACTGTCGCTACTATCTGTGTTCCTATTACTTCTTTTCCGTCTGGTGTTCTTACTTTTGCTGGTGTCTTAGTTATCCATCCACTTGGTAGGGATACCATTGTTCCTGCCTCTGTTTCTTTAGTGTTTTGTGGTAGTTCTTTATTGTATTGTTCTAGTTCTTTGTATAGTTCTCCTAAATCTGCTAGTTCTTTTTCTTGTGCGTTTGTATAGTTTTTTCCTGTTTGTTTTGCTGTAGTAAATATTCCTTTATTCCCGAAGTATTAGGTTTAGTGTTACTCCTGCTAGGATTAGCAAGATTATTATTGTTATTATTAACGATATTAGTGTGATGCCTTGAGTTAATACTATTTTCTTTTGGGTTGCATTCCATTCACTCTCTACACAATTTGGGTTTATTTCTTTCTTCATTTTTTTCTTTAGCTCCTTTCATTTTTCCTTTTTATATAGTATGGACTGTTTTTATCGTGTTATTCTCTCTATTGTCTCTACTTATTTTTTATATTTACATTTTATTATTCCTTATGAAATATGTCAATACTTGTTATGCCTCTGTTTCATGTTTTTTTAATGTAAATTTTTATAGCATTATTCGGTATCCTTTTCAACTCTTTTATTATTAGTAATATTTCTTTTTTTATTTATTACAGTCAAAAAACTGTAATAAATAAAAAGTTTTTGTAATGTTTAGATTGTGGACATAGTCTTCCATATTATATTATTTATATTCTTACTTATTAAATAGTTAAATTTTCTCATGTATCACTTGATAAATATATGTTATGAAATTTACGAAATAATATATAAACCTCATAAAATAATCTATATCTTTTATAAATTATTTTATGAGGTTCAATTTTTATAGTTTTCATTAATTCATATTTACAATTCCTAAGTTGCTTCATTGGCATCTGTATCTTCAAATGGAATAAATTTGTTTACTACATTTTTTACTGGTTCTATGTTATCTAGTTCAAATTCCTTAAATGATGAATTAATTTTGTTTTCAATTAGACCTTCTACTTCATCTTGTGAACAGTTTTCTGCAAGCACTAATTCACTTACTAGTATTTGCTTTGCATTTGTTAACATCTTTTTTTCTCCTGTTGATAATCCTTTTTCTTTTTGCTTAAATGATAAGTTTCTTACAACATCTGCTATTTCATATATATCTCCGCTTTTCATTTTATCCATATTATCACGATATCTTTTGTTCCAATTCATAGACATTTCTGTTTTGTCTTCTTCTAAAATAGAGAATACTTTGTCTGCTGATGCTTTATCTATAATTCCCCTTACTCCAATTTCTTCTGCTTTGTTTGTTGGTACCATTACTTTTACTTCGTCTGGCATCTTGAGTATGTAGTATGATTGCTTTTCTCCTAATATATCTTTTTCTTCTATTGCATCTATTACTCCTGCCCCATGCATTGGGTATACTATATGATCTCCTACGTTAAACATTAAATGTACTCCCCTTCCTCTTGGCTTCTATCTATAATAAATAAAAATGCGATTTTCTTACATTTGATTAAAAAGTAATTGAAATCGCTTTTTTCTTTTTTAACCATATTTATTATACTACAAAAATTACCAAAAGTCAAAAGATTTTTGGTAATTTTTTCTTACGGAAAATGCTTCAAAAAGTGCTATTTTCTGATTTCTCCTTGTATTTTTTATGATTTTAATTTTTTTATTTGTTTGTAGATCCAAATCCACCTGTCCTTTCTCCTTTTGCTATATCATTATCTACTGTTAAATATTTTTGAAAAATTGCTTGCCCTATGGCATCTCCTTTTTTTATTTGTATATCTTCATCTTTAATATTATAGAATGCAAACATAATATGTCCATCATTATCTGAATTTCCATAATAGTCGCTATCTACTACTCCTATACTGTTTGCAAGTATTAGTCCTTTTTTCCCTGGGTTCGAACTACGGTTAGCAAGAATTAATACTTCATCTTCTTCCATATATGCTTTAATTCCTGTTTTTACAAGTATTGGTTTATCTCCTTTTCTAAAACTTGGAACAACACAATCTTCTGCTGCTTCTATATCATATCCTGCTGAATTTTTTGTTTTTCTAACTGGTAAATTTATGCCCATATTTTCAAATCCTTTTGCTATTTCAAATCCACGTATTTTTTCCATTTATTTTTCCTCTTTTCTTTATATGATAACCTTATTGTATTATACCATAGTCTCTTTTGTCAATTATTTTTTCATATTTACCCCTACAATTCCACCGAATCATTCCTGCAAGAATTGAAAGTACTATCATTATTATAGAATATATATTTACGCTAAATCCTGTTTGTACAAGGCTTGAAATAAAATATATGCTTGCAATATATATAAATCCTATTATTCCACCATATATAATTCCATTTCTTTTTATTTTGCATGTTGCTATACTACTACCTATTAGTATGCTTATTACAGTTATTACTATAATAATTGGGGCTATTGTACTTTCAGATATTCTTGTAAAAGTTAAAACTATTGCAAATATGAATAACAATACTAATGTAAGTATAAATGATATAACTAATCCTTTAAAATTGTTCATAAGATTATTTCTATAATCTGTTCCACCGATTTTCAACTAAACTTTTCATTTTCTCCCTCCAATACTAGTTAATTATATTGCCTAGTATTGTTTTTTAGAACAAATTTATTATTTATTAATATAGCTGTCTAAATTATGAACTCTTTTTATATACTCTTCTACATTTAAAGTACTTCCTTGATATTCCATATAATATGTATCTATTCCCGCACTTGTTATTGAATATACTTTTGTTAATCTACATGGAACTAGTTCTTTTCCTGTGTAATCATATATTCCGTATTGTATAGTATTATCATCTCCGTGTTTTTCCTAAAACAATTGCTTTGTAACTTGGTATAATTACTAAATTATTTGCGTTTGCATTTGATTTTAATGTGCAACCTATTGTATCAAATTCTATAGGAATTATTTGTTTTCCTGTTTTATCAAATGCTCCCCATTTTTTATTTTGATATACTGGTATTAATTCATCATATAATAAATATTTATTGCTTATTTCATTACTTGGAAATTTAGAACTGTCTATTCCTATTTGGTCATATTCTAAATGTATTATTATATCCCCTTTATCTCCTAAAATACCATATTTATTACCGTTTTTTGCTAGGTATAACCCATTATCTTTATCTATCATAGTAATTTCATCATATGATAAATTTATTTTATTTTCTCCTGTTCCGTGTTATTATTCCTGTTTTTCCTGAATTATTTTTTACATAAAATTCCTGTGCACTTTCATTGAATTCTATACTTTTATATCTAGAACCTATTATTTCTTCGCCACTTGCGTTTATGACCCCATACAAGTTATTACTCTTTTTTACTATGAATAAATTATATAAAATTGCTTTTTGGTTTTTAAAGCTTGCATTTGCTCCCTCATAACCATATTGTTTTAATCTTGCCAGATATGTTTTTGCAAGAGTAGGTAGTGTGTATATTTCTATTGTATTGGTTTGTTGGTTATAGTTAAATGTAGAATTAAATCCTATTCTTATTCCTTCACTCGTACAATATAGTTTTCCGTTTTTACTGATTATAGGATCTGTTATTACATTTTCTTCATAATCTTCTTTGGAATTTGGTGCTATTTTTGATATTTTATTTGAGTTTAAGAAAAACGACGCTGTTTCCTCTTTACATTCTACCCAACATTTATTAGTATCTTCTGAATCTATTTTATATTCCCCATTATGTGCATCATATCCTAAGTATTTTGCAATTCCTTTTATATCTATATATGTTTTGTTAGTTTCTTTATCTATTATTATAGTACCGTTCTGGCATATTAACACTAACACCATCTATGTATATTTTTAATATACTTTTTTGTATATACATAATTGCACAAATAATAGCTATCATCGCTATAAATATTAATACAATAAGTATTAATATGATTTTTGAAATCTTCTTATTTTTTAAATTTCTATCTCCATAATCTAATTTTCCACCACTTATTTGCATTTTTTTCCTTCCTTTCTTTTTGTAGGGATAAAATTTGCTTATATTGCTTTAGAGCAATTTTTTGAAATATTTTCCCTTTTATTCTTTTGTATAACCATAACATTTATAGAATTCATCTCTAAATGTCAAAAGATTATCGTTTTCTATTTCTATTCTAACTCTTTCCATAAGATGAGTCAAGAATCTTAAGTTATGTATTGATAATAGCCTAACTCCTAATATTTCATTTGTTTTTACTAGATGCCTAATATATGCTCTTGTATAATTTTTACATGTATAGCAATCACATTCTTTATCAAGTGGTCCGAAAGTCTCTTTCATAGGTAGCATTTCTGACTACTACTTTTCCATTCCAAGTCATTGCTGTACCATTTCTTGCAATTCGTGTAGGTAGTACACAATCACACATATCAATTCCTGCGACCGCTGCTTCTATTAAGTAATCTGGTGTTCCAACTCCCATTAAATATCTTGGTTTATTAACAGGCATAAGAGGTGCCATATATCTTAAGATATCCAAAAATTCCTCTTTTGGTTCTCCTACACTAATTCCACCAATTGCATACCCTGGAAAATCCATGCTTATTAAATCTTCTGCACTTTTTGCTCTTAGGTCTTTATAAAAACCGTCCTTGAATTATTCCAAATAAGCCCTGTTTTTCTATGTTTTTATGTGCCTCTTTACAACGGATAGCCCATCTCGTGGTTCTTTCCATAGAATTTTTTGTATATTCATATGTTGATGGATATGGACAGCATTCATCAAATGCCATCATAATATCTGAGCCTAAATCGTTTTCTATTTCCATAACTTTTTCAGGTGATAAAAAATGCTCACTTCCATCTAGATGTGATTTAAATTTAACTCCTTCTTCTGTAATTTTTCTTAATGAACCTAAACTAAAAACTTGAAATCCACCACTATCTGTTAAAATAGGCTTATCCCAGTTCATAAATTTATGAAGCCCGCCCTGCTTCTTTTATCAGCTTATTTCCTGGTCTTAAATATAAGTGGTATGTGTTAGACAATATAATTTGTGCTTTTACTTCTTGTTTTAGTTCCTCTGGTGTCATACTTTTTACAGTTGCTTGTGTTCCAACTGGCATAAATATTGGGGTTTCTATATCACCATGTGGTGTATGAATTATGCCCCTTCTTCCGTCCAGATTGTTTACATGTGTGTAATAATTCATATGTTATTGCTTGTTTCATATTTTAATCCTCCATTACTTATTTATTATACTTGATATAATACTTTAAAATCAATGTTTTTTCATAAAATTGTTATTATTATTGCATATTCTAAAATTTGACAAATTTCTTCTTTTAACATATTATTATATAGAAATTATTTTAAGGAGGTTTCTTTATGTGGAAAGAATTTAAAGAATTTGCTACTAAAGGAAATGTTGTAGATTTAGCTATTGGTGTTATTATTGGTGGTGGATTTCAAAAGATTGTAAATTCTTTGGTTAATGATATTATTGTGCCTTTTATTTCTATTTTTACAGGAAAAATTGATTTTAATAATATGATGATTACTATTGGTAATACATCTATTAAATATGGCTCTTTTGTTACTAACGTTATTAATTTTTTGATTATTGCTTTTTGTGTTTTTCTTATGGTTAGATATGTAAATAAGATTAATAAGACTTTGGAAAAAAAGGCTAAGGTTATGGCTGAAGATTTAAATAAGAAGTTGGAAAAACAACCTAAATTTTTTAAAAATAGAAAGAAAAAGAAAAGTGTGCAAGAAGACCTTGCGGTCTCTGCTCCTACCATAAAAATTTGCCCTTATTGTTTATCTGAAATTAATATAAAAGCTTCAAGATGCCCCCACTGTACTTCTGTTTTAGAAGATACTACAGAAAAAATTACTAAAGAGCAACCCAAAATTGTAGAGGATCTATAGGTTTTGGGGATTTTACTGTATAAACATTGCATCTCCAAAACTAAAAAATCTGTATTTTTCTTTTACTGCTTCTTCATATGCTTGCATTATGTAGTTTTTTCCTGCCAGTGCTGATACTAGCATAAGTAATGTTGATTCTGGTAAATGAAAGTTTGTTATTAATCCATCTATGCATTTAAATTTATATCCTGGATATATAAATATTTTTGTATCTGCCTCTTTTGCCTGTACATATCCATTTTCATCTGCTACTGTTTCTAATACTCTACATGATGTTGTTCCTACTGAAATTACTCTTCTTTTTTCTTTTTTAGCATTATTTATTTTTATAGCATCTTCTTGTTTTATATAGTAATGTTCACTATGCATATCATGTTCTTCTATTTTTTCTACTTTTACTGGTCTAAATGTTCCTATTCCTACATGTAATGTAACATTTGCTATTTTTATACCTTTTTTTTCTATCTTTTTTAATAATTCATCTGTAAAATGTAGTCCTGCTGTTGGTGCTGCAGCAGATCCTGTATGTTTTGCATATACTGTTTGATAGCGTTCTTTTTCTTTTAATTCTTCATGTATGTATGGTGGAAGTGGCATTAATCCTATTTTTTCTAATATTTCATTAAATATTCCTTTATATAAAAAGTTTACTTTTCTTGTTCCTCCTCCGCATTACTTCTAAAATCTCCGCTTGTAATATTCCATCTCCAAATATGACTTTTGTACCAACATGTAGCTTATTTCCCGGTCTTACTATACATTCCCATATATCATTTTTTATTTGGTTTAATAACAAAAATTCGACATTTGCTCCTGTTTCTTTTTTTCCATAAATTCTTGCTGGTATTACTTTTGTATTATTTCTGACTAATACATCTCCTGGTTTTAAATAATTTAATATATCTTTAAATATTTTATGTTCTATTGTTTGTGTTTTTTTATCTAATATCATTAGTTTTGATTCATCTCTTTTTTCTATTGGTGTTTGTGCTATTAATTCTTCTGGCAAATTATAGTTAAATTCAGAAACATTCATTCTAACATTTCTCCTTTTTTTATATTGTTGTAAGTATCTTTGCATTGTTTATTGCTTTTGATAGTATTTTTCTTATTTCTTCTATTAAATTTTGTGGTTCTTCAAATTCATTTAATTTATATGAAAATTTGAAATTTTCTTCATTGTTTGGTTTTAGTCTATAAATTTCTTTGTTTAATCCAATATTACCATTATCTGTTTTTATTTCACAATTCATATAGTCTTTGTACCAATTTTTTAATCCTACTAGTTTTTCATCCTTGTAACCATATTTTTCATAATCATGTAGTGCTGGTCTTTCATATCCATATTCTTGTGAATTTCTTTCTAAGGAATGCAAGAATTCATGTATAAATACTTCTTCTGGAAAAATGTTTACTCTTGTATCATATTTATATGCATAGCTTTTTGAAGTGTTTGGTAATCTTATGTTTGAAAATCCTATTCCTAAATAATCCATTCCTCCAAGACCTATCCAATCATAAACTGGAATATCATTTTGGTGCATATTATCTCCTAGTCTTACACATACAAAAATATGGTCATAATTTTCTTTTTCCAAATATGGTTTTATTATATCTTTTATATTTTCTGGTGCTACATGATATCCATTTTCTTCATCATATGATAATGATGTGATTGGTTCTTGTATTGTTATAAAATCATATTCTACTTGCATTTTATAGTCTGAAAGTTCTTCACATGATGTTTTAAATCTACTCATGTTTTGTCTCATTTGGCTAATGTCTTCTGGCGACATGGTTAATTTTACTAAATTTGTTTGTCCATCTTTATCAATTTGCACATTTGTACTTTGAAATGCAAAACATGCAAAATTCCAATCTACATCAGTATTTCCAGTTCCTCTTTCTAATGTAAAATCTGAAAACCAAGCGGTTCCTGTGCAGTTATCATCATATCCCCCAAGTCTAAAACCTATATCTATTTTTTCTCTATCTTTTGAGTTAAAAATAAATTCTAATTTTTGCCAGTCATTTGTACCTGTAATGCTTTGGGATTTTTCTACAGTATTTGCAATGCTAATATGTGCTCCACCATTTGATATTTTCTTTACTGTCTGTACATCTTGTGTTTTTACCATACAAGTAACTTTATATGGTGTGTTTTTTGTTACTGTTATTGTTTTATAAAACATAGCATCATTTTCTTCTTTTGATAATATTTTATAGCTATTTATATTACCGAATTTTACTTCTTCATCTCTTGAAAATTCAGATGTGTATAATTTATATTCTGTTCTTACAAATTCATTAAAATCTTTTGTTCTATATATACCATATACCTGATATGCAACTATAATTAGACTTATAACAATTATTACATATATAATTTTTCCTATGCTTATTTTTCTTTTTTTCTCTTTTTCGTGTTTTGCCATAGCACTCTCCTAACAAAATAATGATTTCTAAGTTTTAAAATCAAAAAATCTAGTATTATTATACTAGATTTTTTGATTTTATTCAATGATTTTATTATGCTTTTTTTGCTATTTCAGCTATTTTGGTAAATGCTTGCATGTCTGTTACTGCAATTTCTGCAAGCATTTTTCTATTTATTGTAATATTTGCTTTTTTTAGTCCTGAAATTAGTTTTGAATATGTTAAACCATTCATTCTTGCCGCTGCATTTATTCTTGTAATCCATAGTTTTCTAAAGTTACTTTTTTTATCTTTTCTTCCAATGTATGCATATACGCCAGATTTCATAACAGCTTGTTTTGCCATCCTGAATCTGTAATGTTTTGCTCCATAATATCCTTTTGCTTGTTTTAATACTTTTTTATGTTTTTTACGTGTAATTATTGCACTTTTTACTCTTGCCATTTTTATTCTCCTTTCTAATTTCCATATGGTAATAGTTTTTTAATTCCCGCTTCTACTGTTTTATCAGCATAAGTATTTACTTTTCTAGACATTTTTTGTCTAGGTGTTTTCGTTGCTAGTCTATGTCTTCCATTTGCTGTTGTTCTTTTTACTTTTCCTGTAGCTGTGTATTTATATCTTTTACTTGCAGCTTTGTTTGTTTTTATTTTTGGCATAATTTCCAAACTCCCTTCTTATTTTTATTTATTATTTTTCAGCTTTTTTAGCTAATATAATAAACATATTTTTTCCTTCTAATACAGGTTTTTTTTCAGGTGTAGCTATATCAGATAATTTTTCTATAAAATCATTTAATATAGTTTCTCCTTGTTTTACATAGTTTAGCTCTCTTCCTCTAAAACGTACTGTAATTTTTACTTTACACCCTTCTTCAATAAATTTTCTAGCATTCTTTGCTTTAAAATTAAAATCATGTTCTTCTGTGTTTGGTGTAATTCTTAATTCTTTTAATTCAAATGTCTTTTGCTTTTTCTTAGCTTCTTTTTCTTTTTTAGCTTGCTCAAATTTGTATTTTCCATAGTTCATTATTTTACAAACTGGTGGATTTCCATTTGGTGCAACTAATACTAGATCTAAATTCTTTTCATACGCAATTTCTAAAGCCTTTTTTGTATCCATAGTTCCTCTTTTTTGTCCTTCGTCATCTATTAGTTGTATTTGCTTCATGCGTATTTGTTCGTTAATTGGTAATTCTTGTTTTATCTAAAACACCTCCAAAAAAATAAGATTGACTTTTTTGGTCAATCCACAAACTCATATTACTATATATACAGTAATACTATAATAAATATTTTTATAACCTTTTTCTTTTAGATAAGGTGAGAAGTGGATGACTTCTTCTTTACGAATGAAATTATTATATACTATAATTTCATTTTCGTCAACCACTTTTCAGTATTTTTTGAGACTTTTTTCAAAAGATGGTTACAATTCACAGCTAAAAAATAATATAATCTTTGCCTTAAATCTTTAAAACACTTAAAATTATTTCTAAGCTAATAAAAAATAGACTTTTTTTATTACTACATTAAACTTTTTACCTTATATTATAAAATCTTCTCTATCTTTTTTTACTTTTTCTTCTCTATTGTATAACATATTTGTCCAAATTAATACTTTTTCTTCTGGAACATACAAATTATTACCGATTCCTCTTCCTAATTCATTTTTTTTATTTGCTCCATGATAGTCACTTCCACCAGATACAAATATATGCTTTTTTGTACACAACTCTAATAAATATTGCGTTTGTTCTTTTGTGAATGTTGGATAGTAACATTCTATTCCATCTATTTTCCCACTTTGTAACAATTTCTCTAATATCTCTTGTGATGCATCTGCATATTGAAATATATGTGGTATAAATACTTTTCCTCTGGATTTTTGTATCAGTTCTATAGCTTCTTCATAATCTGGATATCCTTTGAAATTCACATAAAATCTGCTTTTGGGATTTGATAACCAACCCCTATATAGACTTTCATTGTTTTTATGTTTTATATTGTCTAAAAATAGAATATTTGTATTATGTTCCAAATTTATTTTGTCATCCAAAATTATCTTTGTAATAAATTTAGCTGGTTGTACAGTTGTTTCCATATACTGTTTTTCTACACTTTTTGATATTATAATACCTTCCTTTGTTAAAACATCTATAATTGCTTTTAAATATTCTTTATTAATTTCTTCTTTACTTTGATATAATAGTGGTAATTTTCTTTTCATATCTTCTAAAGATATCCCATATCCTAGTAATTCAATTTCTCTTCCTTGACAATAAGTTTTTAATTCAATTCCTGGTATAATAATTCCTCTAAATAAATTCTTATTCTCTTTTATCTCATCATAGGCTTCAATACTTTCATGATCTGTTATCGCTATTCTACTTAACCCTAATTGTTCTGCTTCTATTAACACTTCTTTTGGTGTTTTAGTTCCATCAGATTTTGTCGTATGTATATGTAAATCTATTTTATTTTTCATATCATATATTGGCATATTATCATTTTATAATATGCTACTCCTTTCTTATATAGCATTAAAATATACAACATAATATCACATAATGCTTATTATGTCAATACGTTATGTGCTGTAATGTTAATAATTAACGTTATATTAATGTTGCACTATAATAGTTATTCTTACAATTTGTTTACTTTATATAAAAAGTGGATATATAATGTAATTCTTTATATGGTCTTTCTTTAAAATTTCATAGTTTTCTTGATTACCATATTCACAGTATACTTATACTATTTGGTAATCTGCCAATTGTTTTATATCTGTTATAATGAAGTATTAGTGTTTAATTATTATTCATGTTTTAGATTTGTTAGTATTTTGGCTCATTTTTTACACAAAAATTCCAGTGATTTCTCACTGGAATTTTTGCTTTCAGGTTCCTATTTTAGGACACTTTTTATGCCAATTCGTATTCAATTTCTTTTTCAAAAGAAGTAGCTGTTCCTTTTATGAAATTCCATAGCTTGTTATACTCCAAAATTTCTCCAGTATACTCCTTTTTTTGTAATAAATATTCGTCCAATTCTTCTCTCCATGTCTTTTTTCGTCTTTTATCAAATACCTCTAATCCTGTATTTGGTAAAATATCTGGTATTTGTTTTAAAGTATCAAGAGCTATCCTCCCATCTTTGACTAATAACTGGTTTGTTTCTGTATATGCCCCATAAAGACCAGAATAAGAAAAAAACTCCTCTTTATTCCATTCTTTATTATTCATTGGGTTTATTACTTTGTCTTCCTTTACATTCCAAATAAATTCTGGAACAAGAAATCCTTCAATAAACTGGTAATCAAAATACAGATGTGCATACATTCCGAGTTTTATTGGATCGTTTAGTACACATAAATCTCTCTTTACTAATTCCATATCTGGTACTAAACAACCTTCAAGTGAGCCCTTTTTTCGATAATGTGATTTTATTTTGCCTGATTCATAATCTTCAGTAAAATCTGGAATTAAATTACCTGCCATAAAATTAATTTTGTCTAGCATTATTTGGTTTAATATTAATTTCCGATATACTACCTCTGCAAAACTTAAATGATACAAAATACCTGGCATATTCTTCCTCCTTTTATTAGATAATATTTGATAACTCCTATTATGAGCTATCTTTTAAATTAATTTGTATTAAATTATACCAATTTTAAAATTTTATGTCAATATTTTTTAGAAGATAAAAAGATAGTTTTCATTATAATTCCTATAACAATTTAGCCTGTTTTAATGATATTAATTGTTTACATTATTTTGTTATTGTATTACAATCCAAAAACTATAATACAAAACAAGTTTTTATTCAAGGCAATTTCATAAAATATTACAAAATCGTAATATTTCATGAAATTTCCCTGGTTTTTATAATATTTATGTTGCAAATGTAGTCTTCCATATGCTATAATAATAATAGTTATATTTACAATCGCTATTAAAAAATTTGAAAGGAGCATATAAGAATGATAGGAATAACAATTTTAGATATGTTCGAAAAGGTGTGGGATCAAAAAATAGAAGAACTTTCTAATCAGCGGAAACAAATAGAAGAATGGAAACGAAAAAAGGAAAACATCCAGTGCTTACCTTTGATTGATTTTTCTATACTTAATTTATTAACAATAAAATTAGTACAAATCAATAATAATTACTCCGATGTGGAAATTTATAAAATTTTTGAAAATATGCCAAATAAAAAAATATCTGTGGAGCAACACAGACAGTATTTTGAATATGCACTGATTAATGCTCGATATATTGAGCAAGATTTAAAAGTAGTAATAGCAAAAGATGTTAAAAAATCAACAAGTGAATAGCGGTTGGGTATTTAATTGGCAACCAAATGGTTGCCTTTGTATTTATTAATTTTACTGATTTCCCTTATTGAAGAAAGATATTAAGTGTGCAATTGTATTTTTATCTTTTTGTTTTAAATTGTCATAGCCTTTTAATTCATAATTAATATTTTCATTTTTACTAATTTCTAAGTAATCTTTAAATATATAATCTAATCCTATATTAAAGACATTGCAAAATTTAACTAATACTTCATATGATGGTTTTGAATTATTCTGTTCTATATCACTTATATATCTTGTAGAGCATTCAAGTTTTTCAGCTAGTATTTCTTGAGTATATCCATGACTTTTTCTAATTTTTTGTAAAATTTCTCCAATTTTTATAACATTTTTTCTTTTCATTTTACTACCACCTCTTTTTATCTTTAATTATGGTAACAAATTTTTCTGATAGTATAAATGAATTATTTTCGTGTATAGTACATTTTTAGTTTGTATTATAGTTCTTTTAAATATTTCTCCAATAGTTCGTCTAACTTTTTTCTTTTTATTTCTATGTTTTCTGGCAATGCATTATCATCTATCATTTGTTCTATTTCTTCTATAAGTTTTTTTATTTGTATTTTTAAATTATTCAAGATAATCACCCCATCATAGGATGTTCGTTTTGTTTTGTTTTATACTTAATTGATTTTATACTTTACTGTATTTTATTTTAAATGAAAATTTATGTCAATACATATTTTATTATTATCAGGTTAATTCTTCTAGCCATAAAGAAAAAAATTTTCACATGTAATTTCAGTAAAATATTGTATTTTTAAATTTTAATTCTCCTTTATTTCCTTGACACTCGGCTGTTTTTAGTGTATTATATACTAATATAAAATACATTTTAAGATTGGAGAATTCATTTATGTTATGTTCAGTATGTAAGAAAAATACTGCTATTATTTTTGTTAATGGAAAAGATGATAAGGGAAACGATAAATTAGAAGGATTTTGCTATAATTGTGCTAAGCAAAAGAATATTAATCCTTTAGAGGTTCTTTCAAAGCAATCTACTATTCTGGAGGGTGATAAGATTAATTTAGAAGATATGACTAACCAGTTTGAAGATATTTTTAAAGATTTAACTCAAAGTCTATCTAATAGTGACTTGTCTTTAGATGATATTAATGCTACTGCTATCCCTCTTGGTGCTATTTTAGGGGTAGGTAATCACTCTACTACTATTGATGATGTTTCTTCTAATAATGGTAATAGTAATTCAAACAAAAAGGTTAAGGTTGATAAAAAGATTAAACAAAAAAAGACCAAATTTTTAGATACTTATGGAACAAATTTGACTCTTAAGGCTCGTAATAATGAACTAGATATTGTAGTCGGAAGGGACAGAGAAATTCAGCGAATTGTACAAATTTTAAACAGACGTCTTAAAAATAATCCATGCTTAATTGGAGAACCTGGTGTTGGAAAAACTGCTATTGGACAGGGGCTAGCTATTAAAATTGCAAATGGAAAAGTTCCTGCTAAACTTTTAAATAAAGAAGTTTATTTGCTCGATATGACAGCGGTTCTTGCTGGTACTCAATTTAGAGGACAATTTGAGGCTCGCATGAAAGCTATTGTTGATGAATGCAAATCTTGTGGTAATATTATTTTAGTTATTGACGAAATTCATACTATTATGGGTGCAGGTGATGCTGAAAATTCGTCAAATGCCGCAAATATTTTAAAACCTTCTCTTGCTAATGGTGAAATTCAACTTATTGGAACTACTACTTTAAAAGAATATAGAAAACATATTGAAAAAGATACTGCTTTAGAAAGAAGATTTCAACCTGTAATAGTTGAAGAACCAAATGTTGAAGATACTATAAAAATATTAGAAGGCATAAAAAAATATTATGAAGATTATCATAAGGTAAAAATTTCAAATGATGTAATTAGGCGGAACTGTTGTTATGTCTGAAAAATATATTCATGATAGATTTTTGCCAGATAAGGCGATAGATATTTTAGATGAGGCTTGTTCTAAAATTAATTTAGATAATAAGGAACTATATAAATTAGAACTTTTGAAAAACAAGTTAAAGAAAGTTCAAGAAGAAAAGGAAGAAGCAGCAGATGCTGATTCTACAGAAGATTACCAAAAAGCTGCTGACCTTAAAACTAAAGAATGTAGACTACAAGAGGAAATTGATAGTTTAAGTGGCAAACTTAAATTAAAAAACCTTACATTGCAAGATATTGCACTTGTCATTGAAAACTGGACTAAAATTCCAGTAAAAAAAATAACAGAGGAAGAAATAGAAAAACTTTTAAGTTTAGAAGATAACCTTCATAAAAGAATTATTGGGCAAAATGAAGCTGTTAATGCTGTTTCACGAGCTATTAGGAGAAATCGTGCAGGGTTAAAGAGTACAAAAAGGCCTCCTTCATTTATATTTGTTGGACCAACTGGTGTTGGTAAAACAGAACTTGCAAAGTCTTTAGCTTATGAAATGTTTGGATCTGAAGATTCTATTATTAGAATAGATATGTCTGAATACATGGAAAGTCACTCTACTTCCAAACTTATAGGTTCACCTCCAGGATATGTTGGTTACGATGATGCAGGCTTTTTGACAGAAAAAGTAAGAAGGAATCCTTATTCTATTATATTATTTGATGAAATTGAAAAAGCACATCACGATGTTTTTAATATATTACTTCAAGTTTTAGATGATGGAAAATTAACAGATTCTCATGGAAATATGGTAAATTTTGAAAATACGATTATTATTATGACATCTAATGCAGGTTCTAATTTAAATGGAAATTCTATCGGTTTTGGAAAACAAACTGTAGACAAAAATAAGACTTTTGATAGTTTAAAAGAAACTTTTAGACCTGAATTTTTAAATCGAATTGATGAAATTATTATATTTGATAGCTTAAATAAGGAAGATTTATTACAAATTGTAGATATTATGTTAGAAGATACAAAAAAAGCTTTAGAAAACAAAAACATTTCATTAGAAGTAACACTTAATGCAAAAGAATATCTATTAAGTAAAGGAACAGACTACAAATATGGAGCAAGACCACTAAGACGTGCTATTCGGTAGAAATGTAGAAGATATTTTATCCGAAATGATTTTACGAGCTGAATTAATAGAGGGAGAAACTGTAAGTATAGATTGTGTAAACGGTATGCTTGTTTTTAATAAAAAATAATTAAAAAAATGCCACATTTTTTAGTGGCATTTTTTAATGGCTTTTCTAATTTTATTATTTATACCTCTATGCTCCATAATAAGCATCTAACAATATTTGCTTTATTTCACTTACCATTGGAACTCTTGGGTTTGCTGTTGTGCATTGGTCTTCAAATGCACGATCTGCAAGTTCATCTACATGTGCTAAAAATTCTTTCTCCTCTATTCCCGCTTCTTTAAAGCTTGTTGGCATTTCTAGTTTTTGCATTAAGTCTTTAACTGCTTGTATTAATGAATTTACTCCTTCTTCAGTTGTATTTGCAAGTAACCCATTTTTTCTTGCAAGATGTGCATATTTTTCGTCTGCTATGAAGTATTCATATTTTGGAAACGATACAAACTTTGTTGGTTTTGTAGCATTATATTTTATTACATATGGAAGTAATATTGCATTTGCTCTTCCATGTGCTTGATGGAACTGGGCTCCTATTTTGTGTGCAATAGAATGGTTTACTCCTAAAAATGCATTTGTAAATGCCATTCCTGCTATACAACTTGCATTGTGCATTTTTTCTCTTGCTAATTTATCATTTCCATTTTCATATGCTGCAACTAAATTATTTAGTACAAGTTCTACTGCTTTTTCTGCAAGTCCATCTGTATAATCTGATGCAAGATTTGATACATATGCTTCTAATGCATGTGTTAAAACATCCATTCCTGTATCTGCTGTTATTTTCTTTGGTAGAGTCATTACTAAATCTGGGTCTATTATTGCAACATCTGGTGTTAATTCGTAATCTGCAAGTGGGTATTTTTTATTTTGTGTTTTATCTGTAATTACTGCAAATGATGTTACTTCTGAACCTGTTCCTGATGTTGTTGGTATTGCTACCATCTTTGCTTTTTCTCCAAGACGAGGGAATTTATAGGTACGTTTACGTATATCCATGAATTTTAGTTTTAATCCTTCTACATCTGCATCGGGATGCTCATAAAATAACCACATTCCTTTTGCTGCATCTATTGGAGAACCTCCTCCTATTGCTATTATCACATCAGGCTTAAAAGCCTCCATTGCTTTTACTCCTCTTTTTATTGTATCAAATGATGGGTCTGGCTCTACTTCTGCAAATATTTCTGAATGAACATATTGCTCTCTTTTTCTTAAATGATATAGAATTTTATCTACAATTCCTAATTTTACCATAGATTCATCTGTTACTATAAATGCTTTTGTTATTTCTGGCATTTTTTCTAAATATGAAATTGAACCTGCTTCAAAATATATTTTTTCTGGAACTTTAAACCATTGCATATTAACCCTCCTTTTTGCAACTCTTTTTATATTTATTAAGTTTACACTTGATACATTAGATGTTGTTGAATTTCCTCCAAATGTACCACATCCTAGTGTAAGTGATGGCATATTGGTGTTATATATATCCCCAATTGCTCCATGAGTTGATGGAGAATTTACAATAATTCTTCCTACTTTTACCCTTTCTGAAAATTCTAATATTGTTTTTTCATCTTCAGAATGTATAACTGCTGAATGTCCAAGTCCTCCAAATTCTAATAGCTGTTCTGCTTTAGATATTCCTTCTTCTTTTCCATCTACAATGTAATATGCAAGTACTGGGCTTAGTTTTTCTCTTGAAAATGGGAATTCATCTCCTACCCCTTCTTCATATACTACCAATACTTTTGTATCTATAGGTACTTCTATTCCAGCACCTTTTGCAATGTTATATGGACTTTGTCCTACTATGCTAGAATTTAATGTATAGCCTTTTGACTCATCAAACATGCTATTTTTTAATTTTTCTTTTTCTTCAGAATTTATAAAATAACATCCTGCTTCTTTCATTAATTTTTCAAATTCATCATGAATTTCTCTATCTACAATGGCTGCTTGTTCTGAAGCACATATCATTCCATTATCAAATGCTTTTGACAGTACCAAATCATTTACACTTGTTTTTAGTTTAGCAGACTTATCTATATAGCATGGAACATTTCCAGGTCCTACTCCTAATGCTGGCTTTCCACAAGAATATGCTGCTTTTACCATTCCTGTTCCTCCTGTTGCAAGAATTAAATTTACATATGGATGATTCATTAAGAAATTTGTTGCTGTAATTGATGGTTCTTCTATCCATAAAATGCAGTCTTGAGGTGCACCTGCTTGTATTGCTGCATCTCTTAATACTTTTGCTGCTTCTACACTACATTTTTGTGCTGATGGGTGAAACCCAAATATTATAACATTTCTTGTTTTTGCTGCAATTAATGATTTAAACATCGCTGTTGATGTTGGGTTTGTAACTGGTGTTACACCTGCAATTATTCCGACTGGTTCTGCAATTTCTACATACCCTTCTTCTTCATTTTCACGAATTACACCAACTGTTTTATCATATTTTATGCTATGATATACATATTCTGTTGCAAACATATTTTTTGTGATTTTGTCTTCGTAAATTCCACGACCTGTTTCCTCCACTGCCATTTTTGCAAGTTTCATATGATTTTCAAGTCCTGCCATGGACATTTTCTTTATAATATTATTTACTGTTTCTTGGTCAAGTTCTAAGTACTTTTTAGCAGCTACTCTTGCTCTTTGTACAAGATCATCAACCATATTTTTTATTCTTTCTTCCTCTGTAATTTCTTCTGCCATAATAGACCTCCTTTTTCTTTTTGTTAATTACATATATTATATAATAACTTTAAATTTTGTCAACAAAAACATTTCGATATTTTTTGCTAAATTTTCTCTTTTTCTTATATGATATTTTTTATGTTCTCTTTTCCTTATACCCATACACAACTTTCCCGAATTTAATCTCATTAAATTTCTTCTGTACCTCTATTATTACAATTGGAGATACTGATATTAACCCTACATACATCCATTGTATAGTATTTAGTGGAACTACTTTAAATATCCTAGCAAGTACTGGTATGCATACTACTCCTACTTGTAATATTGTACCTAATATTAAAGCCCCTACTAAATATTTATTTTCAAATATTCCCGTTTTAAATATTGATTCTTCACTCTTTATGTTAAAACTATGTACTAGCTCTAGTAGTCCAAGTGATAAAAATGCCATTGTTCTTCCCACTTCTATACCATATAAGTTGTTTCCTAAACTAAAAGCAAGTAGTGTTAACATTCCAAGCATTGTTCCTTCTACAAATATTTTGCCCCATAGTCCGCCCGTGAGAATATTCCTTTTCTTGAATTTTGTGGTTTTCTATTCATTATGTTTTTATCTGGTCTTTCTAAGCCTAATGCTATTGCTGGAATAGAGTCTGTTACAAGATTTATCCATAATAGCTGTATTGCAAGAAGTGGCGATTTTAAACCAAGTATTAACCCTATAAATATTGTTACAATTTCTCCTATATTTGTTGCTATTAGAAAATGTACTGCTTTTCTTATATTTTCAAATATATTTCTTCCTTGTTTTACCGCTTCTACTATTGTTACAAAGTTATCATCTGTTAATACCATATCTGATGCGTTTTTGGCTACATCTGTTCCGTTCTTTCCCATAGATATTCCTATGTCTGCATTTTTTAGTGCTGGAGCATCATTTACTCCGGTCTCCTGTCATTGCAACTACTGCCCCAGTAGCTCTAAATGCTTTTACAATTCTTACTTTATGCTCTGGCGAAACTCTTGCGTAAACTGAATATCTCATTATATTTTTTTGTAATTCTTCATCTGATATTTTATCTAGTTCTCCTCCTGTTATTGCTAAATCCTTTCCTTTTAATATGCCTAACTCTTTTGCAATTGCTGTAGCTGTATTAATATGGTCTCCTGTTATCATAACTGTTTTTATTCCTGCTTTTTTACAGGTTTCTACAGCTTGTTTTACTCCTTCTCTTGGTGGATCTATCATACCTATTAATCCTACAAAATTTAAGTCTTTTTCTATATTTTTTGTTTCTATTTTACAAGGTAAGACTTCTACATCTTTATATGCTACTGCAAGTACTCTTAATGCATTATTTGCCATATTAGTGTTTTCTATATTTATTCTATTTTTATTATTTACAGTTAATTCTGATATTTCACCATTGTAATAGCAATTTTTACATCTATGTAGTAATACATCTGGTGCTCCTTTTGTTATTATTCTATATTTATTCCCCATTTTATGTATTGTTGTCATTAGTTTTCTTGTAGAATCAAAAGGTATATCAGCAATTCTTTCGTACTCTTTATATAATTCATCTTTATTTTCTCCCATTCTTAAGCTTTCATTTACTATTGCTATTTCTGTTGCTTCTCCACATGCTTCTAATTTTCCATTTTGATTTTCTATATAGCTATCTGTACACATGCTTGCAATACGAAGCATGAACTTGTATTCTTTTTCTACTACTACTTTGCCATGGACATCTCTTATATCAACTACTTTCATTTGATTTTTAGTTAAAGTTCCTGTTTTATCTGAGCAGATTACACTACTGCTTCCAAGTGTTTCTACTGCTGGTAGCTTTCTTATTATGGCGTTTTTCTTAGACATTTTAGTTACCCCTATTGATAACATTATTGTTACAATTGCTGGTAACCCTTCTGGTATTGCTGCTACTGCAAGTCCTACTGATGTCATAAACATTTCCATTGGTGGAATTTTCTTAAATATTCCTATTACAAAAATTGCAAAACATATTAGTAAACATGCTATTCCTAAAGTTTTTCCTACTTCAGCTAGTTTCCTTTGTATTGGTGTTTCAGGTGATTCATCTGTAATAATCATTTTAGCAATTTTACCAACACCTGTATTCATTCCTGTATCTGTTACAATTCCCTCTCCGATGTCCCATAACTACTGTTGTTGCCAAATAAACCATATTTACTCTATCTGCAATTTGTGTGTCTTGTTTTAGTATAATACTTTCATCTTTCAAAACAGGAAGTGCTTCCCCTGTTAAGCTAGATTCTTCTACTTTCAAATTTGATGCTTTTATAAGCCTACAATCTGCTGGCACGTAGTTTCCAGCCTCTAACATTATAATATCTCCGAGGAACAACCTCTTCACTTTTTATATTAATAATTTTGCCGTCTCTTTTTACTTTAGCTGTTGGACTAGACATTTTCTTTAACGCCTCTAAAGATTTTTCAGCTTTTGTTTCTTGAATAAGCCCCATTATAGCATTAAATACAACTATTGCTATTATTATAATTGAATCAACATAGTCTCCTCCTCCATCTAAATATGCCATTACAGCTGAAATACCAGAAGCTACTATAAGAATAATAATCATAAAATCATTAAACTGTTTTATAAACCTAATTATAATATTTTCCTTCTTCTTGTCCTCTAATTTATTTAGTCCATTTTCTTCAAGTCTTTTTTTAGCTTCTTTGGAAGTTAATCCTAAATTTAAGTTTGTCCTAAAGTTTCTTATTGTCTCATCAATTTCACAAGTATACCACATAAATTTTCACTCCTATCATTTGTTTTTTACATTGTATGCTTGTACTTTTAAAATATGATGGATTTTTTCTATTTTATAAAAAACACAGCATATAGAGTTTATAATGTTTTTACAATTTTTCACTATAATTCCTTTTATGTCATATTATGTTAATGAGGTGAATTTATATGCTACTTACTTATGTTGTTTTGGCTCTCTCTGTTAGTATTGATGCTTTAGGTATTGGTATTACATATGGATTTAGAAATACAAAGATAAATGGATTTGCAAAACTTGTTTTGTTTATTATTTCTGTTTGTATTACTGGCTTTTCTGTATGTATTGGAAATAGTATTAGTAATGTCTTTTCAGAAAACTTTGTTACTTTTATTGGTAGTGTATTTTTGATTTTTATGGGACTTTTTGTAATTTATCAAGCTTTAAAGAATAATAAAGAGGACTTCGATTTTGATGGTTCCCAAAAAATAGATGTAAAAGAAGCTATGTATATGGGAATAGCTCTTTCTATTGATTCTATTTGTGTTGGAATTTGTAGTAGTGTTATTGGATATAGTTCATATTTGTTTCCTGTTCTTGTTGCTACTTTTCAACTCATATTTTTATCTTGTGGTAGGATAATTGGCCAAAAGATTTCTTCTGTTTCTAATATTCCAGAAAATATATGGAATGTGTTATCTGGTGTACTTCTTATTTGTATTGGTGTTAGCAGATTTTTTGTAGGATAATTTTATAGAGAAAGTCTCATGAAGACATGCAAGAGAGCCACTTTAACAAGGGGGCTCTCACGTACATGCGTGACTGGGGGGTTTTTAAGAAAATCTTTGCGAGATAAAAACCCTCCGTCAGGCTTTTGCCTGCCACCTCCATTGTTAAAGGAAGTTTAGTGCATGGCTTCTAAGACCTATTGTCAAGTTTCATAGACAACAGCTTAGATATACCGTTTTCTTGCATTGTTATTCCATATACTGTATCTGCTACTTCCATTGTTCCTTTTCTATGCGTAATTACTAGAAATTGTGTGCTACCAGAAAATCTTTTTAAATAGTCTGCAAATCTGTATACATTTACATCATCTAAAGCTGCTTCTATTTCGTCTAGTACACAAAATGGTGCTGGATTTATTTTTAGTATTGCAAATAGTAATGCTATTGCTGTAAATGCTTTTTCTCCTCCTGAAAGTAATGTCATGTTTTGTAGTTTTTTTCCTGGCGGTTGTACTCCGAATTTCAATTCCACATTCTAATATGTTATCTGTATCTGTTAGTATTAATTCTGCTTTTCCTCCTCCAAATAGTTCTTTAAAAACTTCTCCAAAGTTTCGATTTATTATAGCAAATTGCGTTTGGAACTGTTCTTTCATTATGTTTGTCATTTCACTTATTACATTTTTTAGTTTTGCTACTCCATTTTCTAAATCTAATCTTTGCTCACACATAAAATCATATCTTTTACTTGTTTGTTTGTATTCTTCTATAGAATCTATATTAACACTTCCAAGATTTTTGATAGAATTTCGTAAATCGTTTACTCTTTTTGTTGTTTCAGCTACGTTTGTTGGCAATTTATAGCCTTCTGCATTGTTTGGTGTTATTTCATATTCTTCCCACATTTTGTTTATTACTTCTTCAATGTCGCTTTCTAATTTTGTTTTCTTTACATCTATTTTTACAATTTGTGCTTTTAAATCTTCTATTATATTAAACTCTGCCAAAATGTCTTGTTCTATTTTTGATTGTTTCTCACTTTTTACAGTTCTTTCTTTTTTTAATTCTTCTATTTTGCCACTACTGTTTGTTACTTCTTGTTTTATTTTTTCTATTTGTTCTTTATATTCTTTAATAGATTTTTCAAGTTCTGTATTGTCTTTTTCTATTTTTTCGCATTGTTCTTTTTTATTTTTTATTCCTATATTACAATTTTCAATATCAGCACTTAGTCTTTCTACCATTTCATCTATTGAATTCCCGCTTTCATCAAATGATGATACTGATATTTTTAAGTTTGTAATATCAAAATTTAAATCATCTATGTATTTTTGGTTGTCTTTATTTTTTAGGGCATACTGTTCTATTTCTTTATTTAATTTTTCTGTTTCGCATATTATTTCATCTATTTGAATCCCGAATTTCTATTTTTTGTTTTCCGAATTTCTTGTTTATTTTTTGTAATTTCTTCTTGTTCACTTCTATATTTTTCTAAACGATTTTTTAGTTTTTCTATGTTTTCTTCTACTGATGTTAGCTTTTGAAAATCTGTTGCATATACTATGTCTATTTCTTGTAACTCTTTTTCTAAACTTTCCGTTTCTTCTAATACATCTTCAATGCTGTCTTCGTATTCTTCTTTTTCTTTCTTTTCTTTTTCTATTTTACCTTGAATTATTTTTAATTCTTTTTGTAAATCTTCTATTTCTCTTGTTCTTCCTAGAATATTTACAGTTTTTCCGTGCTACAGAACCACCTGTTATTGAACCTTGTGGATTAATTATATCTCCTTTTATTGTTACAATTTTAAAAGCATTTTTGTTTTGTTTTGCAAGTTTTATTGCCATATCCATATCTTCTACTATAACTGTTCTTCCAAGTAAATTTAAAACTATTTCCTCATATTTTTTATCTACTTTAACTAGGTCTGATGCAATACTTACTTTTCCTTCTATATCTTTTATATTTATTTTATCTAGTCTTTTTCCCTTTACAGCTGTAATTGGTAAAAATGTTGCTCTTCCTAAATTATTTTTTCTTAAATGTTCTACTAACTTTTTTGCGTCAGCTTCAGTATCTGTTACTATATTTTGAAGACCTGCTCCTAATGCCATTTCAATTGCTGTTTCATATTGTTTATCTACTTTTATTAAGTTACTTAATACTCCATTCATTCCTTTTGCAAGTTCTGCATTTTTTTCGCAATCCAATAATAATGATTTTATACTTCTTATATATCCTTCTTTTTCTCTTTGGGTTTCTTGCAAAAACTTTAGCCTAGCTGTTTTTATTCTTTGTTCTTCTTCATTTTTGTTTATATTTAATGTATATTCTTTTATTTTTTCACTTGCAATATCTCTTTTCTTAGTTGTTTCTTCTAATGCTGTTTTTATACTATTTCTTTTTTTCTCTATTTCGGTAAAAGTTTTTGATATATCTTCTTTTGTCATACGAGAATTATCTAATTCTGATATTGTCATTTGTGTTTCTGCCTTTAATGTTTTTTCTCTTTTTTCTAAGTTTTCAAAGTTTACTTCTATAGTATTTATTTGAGAACTTTTTTCATATTTTTTATCTACATTTTCTTCTACTTTTAATTTTTTATTTTCTATTTCTTTTTCTTCTTCGGATAATTTACTTGTTATTTTTAAAAGTTTTTGTTGTTTTTCATCTAATTCTTTTTGAAATTTTTCTTTATTTCCATTTAAGTTTTTCTTTTTTTCTATTTTAGATGTTTTTTCTTCTTCTAGTTCTTTTAATCTTTGATTGTTTTCTTCTATTTCTTTTTCATATCTTTCATAATTTTCTTTATTATTTGAAATTCTTTCATTTGCCACATTAATATTAGAATTTATTTGTTCAATTTGTTTGCTACTTTCAAAACCTACATTTTGCATAGATTCAATTTTTTCTAATATATCATTAATTTCTACTTTTAGTTTTTCTTTTAATTCATTTAGCTGTTTCATTTTTTGTTCTTCTTCAGAATTTTGTGATACTAATAAATCTTCATTTACTTTTATCTCACTTAGTTTTTCTTTATATGTATTTATGTTATGTATGAATAAGCCTACTTCTATTCCTTTTAATTCTTCATGCAAATCTAAAAACTTTCTTGCTTTTTCAGATTGAATCTTAAGAGGCTCTATTGTCCCCTCAATTTCTGATAAAATATCATTAATTCTAAGTAAATTTAGCTTAGTATTTTCTAATTTTTTCTCAGATTCTAGTTTTCTTGCTCTATATTTTACAATTCCTGCTGCTTCTTCAAAAATATGTCGTCTATCTTCTGATTTATTACTTAAAATTTCATCAATTTTACCTTGTCCTATTATACTATATCCATCTTTTCCAATACCAGTATCCATAAATAATTCTAAAACGTCTTTTAATCTACAAGGTGTTTTATTTATGAAATAGCCAGATTCTCCTGTTCTATATATTCTTCTTGTAACAGTTACTTCATTGTATTCTATTGGAAGTTTTCCATCTGTATTATCAAATACAATAGAGCTTTCGGCAAAGCCTAATGACTTCCTATTTTGTGTTCCTGCAAAAATAACATCATCTGATTTTGCTCCTCTTAAAGATTTCATACTTTGCTCACCAAGTACCCATCTTATAGCATCTGAAATATTACTTTTACCTGACCCATTTGGTCCAATTACAGAAGTAATCCCTGGCATGAATTCTAATATAGTTTTATCTGCAAAGGACTTAAATCCTTGTAATTCTAATCTTTTTAAGTACATTTGTTACCACCTTTTTCCCTTGCTAAAGATTGCAAGTATATTTATAGCGTGTATGGCGGGCTTTATGTCCACCCTTTTATTTTTTATTCTACAACAAGTACTGCACGAAAAACAATATCTATAGCTCCAGAGCCATCTTTTAAATCAAATGATAACATTTCATTAATTGATGTTTCCGTACTTTCTCCTCCTCTAGCTAAAAATGTTTTATTTATAATTGTATTTGATGTTTGTTTATATCTAGTTTTATATTTGCTACTTTCTCCTTTTAAATTTCCACCATATATTTCATAATTTACATAGGTTTCAATATATCCTGCTGTCCATTCCCAATTTTTATTTGCTAAATTATATATTCCATATTCATTTCCTGTACTACTACTATTAGTTTCTGTTATCTGTGTATTTATTTTACCATATTTACTGTAAGTTAAATATCCGAACAGCTTCCCATTCACTATTTTTAGTTAGATGAGTATCTGTATTGTTAGAAAATCCATAGGAATTGTCAGTATTGGTTAACTCTTTTACTAAGTCATATGCATTACCTATATTAACATTATTTATGCTTACTTGATTTTCTTTAAATACAATAATATTATTTTGTGAGTGTTCATATCCTGCCTCAAACTTTGCCATCCAAAATCCTGTTATTTCATTATCCCATTCACCATTTGCAAACTCATTACTTCTTCCATTTTGAAAAGCAGGATGAACTATATATGCTCCTTTTTCCCCTTTTTCATCTATATAGCTTTCACTTGTTACATCATATCCATTAAAATCCTTATTTGTATCTTCTTTTAAAAATACTATATCTATTATTCCACCCTTAGATTTATCATTTGGATCTGTATAGGTTATTTTATAGGCATATCTTGGTATCCATACCCACATACTATTATCCAAAGTTCGTGCATTTGCCCATTTACTGCTATTTTCTGCTCCTAAAATAGATGTATCCTCATATGCATACCAGCCTTTATCATATATAGTGGTATCTATAAACTCTGTTCCATTCCACTTAACAGCTGTCATTCCTCCATCAAGTCTTGGAGCATTTACTAATGTTTTACTTTTTCCTTCTAAAGTGTTATACACATCATTTATATCATTCACTCCTTGTTCATATATTTCTTTTATTCTTCCGTGTTTGTGCAACTAAACTACTTTCAGAACTTGCACTAAGCATATACATTCCAACCATATACATTAAAAAAAATAGCATTGCTATTAATACAAATAGTGTTATAGAACCATTTTGACTTTTTAATCCATTCATTTGTTCTCCTCCAAAGGTTTTATTACATATCTTTCATAAACTTGCTTTTATTATATATTATGTGCCTTTTTTATTCAAGACATTATTTCATATTTTGTTCAATATCTAAAATTTTCAAAAAAAGTGAATTTTAAAAAATGTTTGACATATAATAAAAAATATAGTATACTATATTTAAATTTAATCGTATGATGTTAGATTTATGACCGAACTAAGTGGATAGCGAACACTTAGTTCTTTTTTATAAAAAACAAGAGTGCTAGCGATACACTCTTGTTGACTATTTTAGTCTTTCTTTTGGTCATTAGCTTTTGACTTTGTTTCTTTATCTTTCAAAAGTAACTCTATCAATCGCCAAATCAAATCGTATGATGACATTTGTATGACCTCCTTTCTCAAAGATTTCCTTTGAAAAGGATAACATTATTATATTTTATTTTTATTTTAAAACAATGTTTTTTCAACAATTTTTCTAATAGCATTTCAGGATATGTTCTTTCATCCACATAACTCTTTCTTCATGTAATCTTTCTTTAAATTTAATACCTTCTTCTATTGCATATTTTTCTTTTATATAATCTCCATTTATTTTACTTATACATTCTTCTCCTATTTTTTCAAATTCCATATCTTGTACTTGCATATTCTTTAACCTGCATTTATCGGCTGTTACTACTATTTGCAATCCATGTAAACCTAGTTTTGATTTTGCAACTTTTTCTATAAAACTTACTTTTTTTGCAGGTGTCATTTTATAAAAAATTCCACCTCTCATATGTTCAGATACTGCAACTTTTCCATATGATATCCATTTTTTCGGTACTCCTATTCTTTGTCCAAATTTTTGTACTATTTCTACTCCTTTTTCATCATGTCCATAATGATGTGGGTACATTTTGCTTGGAGTTGCTCCTTTTCCTAAATCGTGTACTAATGCTGCAAAACGTATACTAGTATCTTTTGTTAATTTTGATGCAATATCTAAAACTTGCATTGTATGATTGTATGCATCTCCTTCTGGGTGATATTTAACTGGTTGTAATACATCTATTAAATCATATATTTCTTTAAAATGTACATCTAATACATCGGCTTTTCTTAGAACACTAAAAAATAGTGATGGTTTATTTGTTCCTAATGCTTTTTCAAATTCACAAAATACTCTTTCTTTTGATAATGTTAAAAGTTCACCTTTTAGCACATGCATTAATTTCAATGTTTCTTTTTCTACACTAAAACCTGTTTTTGCTGCTATTCTTGCTACTCTATATACACGTAATGGGTCTTCACAAAATGCATTCGTAGTTCTTCTTATTATACCATTTTTAATATCTTGCATTCCATTAAATGGATCTACTATCTTTTTTGTTAGAACATCTTTTGCTATTGCATTAATTGTTATATCTCTCCTTGCTAAATCTTCTTCAATTGTTATATCTTCTGATACTTCAGTTTCAAACTCTTTATGACCACGTCCAGTTTTTCTCTCACGCCTTGCAAGTGCAAATTCTGTTCTTTCTATATCAAATACTTCAAATGATTTTCCTCGTTTTTTTGCTTTTGGAAAAAGTTGTTGAAATTTTCCTTTAGCAATTCCGCAAACTGCATAATCTCTATCATATATCTCATTTCCCATAATTTCATCCCTAAGTGCTCCACCAACCAAATATAATGTACCACCAGCATTCTGTATTATCTTTGCTATTTTAAAAATATCCATCAAAATCTCCCCTTTAATTTATACATATTTTATACTATTATTTTAAATTTATCAATTTTATCTTTGCTTTTATTTTTACCTTGACATATCCATTATTTAAGCATATACTTTAGGTAGATTTTCATATATTTATATGAATAAATAAAAAAGGAGGAGTTCTATATATGGATAACTTAGTAGAAATTAGATGGCATGGTAGAGGCGGACAAGGTGCAAAAACTGCTTCATTACTTCTTGCTGATGCTGCTTTTAATACTGGTAAATATATTCAAGGTTTTCCTGAGTATGGTCCTGAAAGAATGGGTGCCCCAATTACTGCTTATAATCGTATTAGTAATAACCCTATTACTGTTCACTCGAATATCTATGAGCCAGATTATGTTGTAGTTGTTGATGATACTTTGCTTGAGGCTGTACCTGTTACTGCAGGACTAAAAGAAACTGGTGCAATCGTTATTAATACAACAAAAGATGCAGATTGTTTAAAAAAAGTTCTAAATGGATATAAAGGTTCAATTTATACAATTGATGCAAGAAAAGTATCTATGGAAACTTTAGGTAAATATTTTCCTAATACCCCAATGTTAGCTAGTATTGTTAAAGTAAGTGGCATTATGACAGATGAAGAATTTTTAAATGATATGCAAGGTTCTTTTAAACATAAATTTGCAAAAAAACCAGAAGTTATTGAAGGCAATATGAAAGCCTTAGAGATGGCTTTAAATGAGGTTAAAAAGATAAACTAAAAAGGTACATTATGAGAGCCTTATAATTAAATAATAACTATCATTTTAAGAAAGGAGTTAAATTATGACAAGCGATAAATTAAATAAAGACACCCCTTGGCAAGACTTAACTGAGGGTGGAAACATTTATAATGCTGGAAATGCAAAAGAATTTAAAACTGGTGACTGGAGAAGCATAAAACCAATTTTCTTAAGTGAAAAATGCAAACAATGTGGACTATGTTTCCCTGTATGCCCCGATAACGCAATTCCAGTAAACAAAGACCAAAAAAGAGAAAATTTCAATTATGACTATTGTAAAGGATGCGGAGTATGTTCAAAAGTATGCCCATTTGGTGCGATTGAAATGCAGTAAAAAACTAATAGAAACTAGCGTAAGTTATAATATATTTAATTTTCGTAATGTAAGCTGACATTCCTTTGAGACGTGGGAATGACCCCTGTACGCCTTGGAATGTGAAATGGAGAAAATCAAATATTTTATATACTGGAAGCAGATGTCAAACGAAAACAAAAAAGTAAAGGAGAATTAATATATGAGTATAAGAGAACGTTTAAGTGGTAACGAAGCAGCTGCTATTGCTATGAAACAAATAAACCCAGACGTAGTTGCAGCTTTCCCTATAACCCCTTCAACAGAAATACCACAATATTTTTCAACATTTGTTAGTAATGGCACAGTAGATACAGAATTTGTAGCAGTTGAAAGTGAACATAGTGCAATGAGTGCATGCGTTGGTGCAGAGGCTGCAGGCGGAAGAGCAATGACTGCAACATCAGCAAATGGATTATCTTTCATGTGGGAAATGATTTACATAGCATCTAGTATGCGTCTTCCTATTGTTATGAGCCTTGTAAACCGTGCAGTATCTGGTCCATTAAACATACATAACGACCATTCAGATGCAATGGGAGTTCGTGATGCTCGGTTGGATTATGTTATTTTCAGAAAACAACCAAGAAGCCTACGATAATTTAATAATGGCACATAGAATTGCAGAAAATAAAGATGTTTTACTACCTTTAATGGTATGCCAAGATGGTTTTATTACATCTCATTCTATTGAAAATATTGAATTAATTGAAGATGATTTAGTAAAAAACTTTGTAGGCAAATACACACCAGAACACTTTTTATTAAATAATAAAGAACCAATCAGTATGGGACCACTAGATTTACAAGCTTATCTTTTTGAGCATAAAAAACAACAATCACAAGCAATGGTAAATGCAAAACAAGTTATATTAGATGTGGCAAAAGACTTTGAAAAAATGACTGGAAGGAAATATTCTTTCTTTGAAGAATACAAACTAGAAGATGCCGAAATCGCAATTGTATGTATGAACTCTACGTGTCGGAACCACAAAATTTGTTGTAGACAAATTAAGAAATCAAGGTATTAAAGCAGGACTTTTAAAACTTCGTGTATTTAGACCATTTCCAGCTGAAGAAATAGCAAAAGCCTTATCCCACATAAAAGCTGTTGCAGTTTTAGATAAAGCGGATTCTCTAAATGCTTGCGGTGGTGCATTATTTACAGATATTACTTCTAGCATGCAAGTAAACCAAGTTTTAGTTCCTACTATTAATTATATTTATGGTATAGGTGGTAGAGATACAACTGCAAACGATATTGAAGCAGTATTTACAGATTTACAAGATATTTTATCTAAAAGTGATATTGGTAACCCTTATAGATATTTAGGATTAAGAGGTTAAGAGAAAGGAGTGAAATTTATGGCATATAATTTAAAAGAAATAATTGCAAATAAACCATCAAGATTTACTGGACGGACATAGAATGTGTGCTGGCTGTGGTGCTCCACCAGTTGCTAGAATGATTATGAGAGCATTAAAAACAGATGACCACGCAGTTGTTGCTGGTGCTACAGGTTGCATGGAAGTTTCTACTTTCATTTACCCATATACAGCATGGACAGATTCATTTGTCCATACAGCATTTGAAAATGCTTCATCAACTTTAGCTGGAGTAGAAGCTTGTTATAAAGCAATGAAAAAACAAGCTAAATTGCCTAATGATGTAAATACTAAATTTATTGCATTTGGTGGAGATGGTGGTACGTATGATATAGGTATTCAAGCTCTTTCTGGAAGTATGGAAAGAGGACATGACATGGTATATGTTTGTTATGATAATGGTGCTTATATGAATACTGGTATTCAACGTTCTAGTGCAACTCCTAAATTTGCAGATACTACTACAACTCCTGCAGGAAGTGTAATTCCTGGTAAAATGCAATCTAGAAAGGATTTGGCAAAAATTATGGTTGCACATCACTTACCATATGTTGGTCAAAGTATTGCTTTAAATAATTTTAAGGATTTATATGAAAAAGCCGAAAAAGCAATTTACACAGAGGGACCATGTTTCTTAAATGTACTTGCACCATGCCCAAGACGGTTGGGGATATCCTACAGATATGTTAATGGAAATTAATAAGCTTGCTGTTGAAACATGTTATTGGCCTTTGTATGAAGTTATAGATGGTAAGTATGTTGTTAATTATAAACCTAAGAATAAACTTCCTATTGAGGAATTTCTAAAACCACAAAAGAGGTTTAGTCATATGTTTAAACCTGGTAATGAATGGATGATAGAAGAATTCCAAAAAGAAGTAGATGATAGATGGAATGAGCTTTTGGATTTAGAGGAAATGACTAATAAAAACTAGACAAAATTTAATAAATAATCTATAATAAATCCGCCTGAGTAATTAGGTAATCTAACGAAAGGGGGTTTTGCAAATGTCTTCATTTGATTTAATCTGGCGATTAATCGTTTTGTTATTGCAAAACAATAAAAGCGATGAAAACCAAGAAAACAAGGAGTAATCTTTGTAGGTAGGGCGGACACCCTGCCTTTTTTAGTAAAAAAATGGAGATTATGCGGACACATAATCTCGGTATAAGCTCCTGTCTTCATTTGAACTTATAAGTTACTTGTATTGTAACATATAATTTAGTGTATGTCAAATCTTTTAATTTATTCTTAAAAATTCGCTCATATTGGAAAACTTAAAGAAAAATCCTTTTATAATACAAATTGTAATATTGCTACAATCACTACTCCTGGTACGCCTAGTATTCCTACAATTATGGCTGTTAGCCAATTTAGGTCTATGGTAAATCCAAAGTTTAGTCCAACCAAGTTTACTAAAAATATTATTAATCCTCCTACTAATCCATTAATTACTAATTTAATAATTAGTTTCATTGGTAAAGCTAATAGTTTTAGTACTATAAATAGTACTCCTACACCAATTAAAATTGGTAAAATCATTGTAAAATCCATTTTTATTCCTCTCTTTCTTGTTTTATATTATAATATCGTTATACGGACAGACACAAGGTCTGCCCCCTACATGTCTTTTTTATAAATTATATTATGAACTAATCATTACTACACATGTGTTTTCTTGTCATTTCTAATAGGTTTAATTGTGTAAAACCTATTATTTGAGTTTTTGAACGGTCTTTTTTTAGATTTTCTTTTAGTACTTCTATAATTTTGTGCTTATGTTCTTCTTCTTTCATGTCTATATAATCTATTATAACAATTCCTCCTATATCCCTTAGGCGCAATTGTTTTGCTATTTCTATGCTTGCTTCTTTATTTACTGTGTATACTGTTTGTTCTAAGTTTTTTGTTCCTATATATTTTCCTGAATTTACATCTATTGCAGTTAGCGCTTCTGTTTTATCTATTGTGATAAATCCTCCACATTTTAGCCATATTTTTCTGTTATTTAGTTTTTCTAGCTGTGTTCCTAAGTCATACATATCTAGAATGCTTTCTTGTGTTTTTAATATTAGTTCTATTTTGGGATTTATTTCTTGCAATATGCTTTTTATTTCTTCATATTGTTTTTTGTTATTTACTGTAATACTTCCTACATTTTGATCTATTAAATCAATTAGGATTCGTTTAACTATTCCAGAATTTTTATATAAAATAGTTGGAGCTTTTTCTTCTGATTTTTTATATGATGTTTTTATTTTGTTCCATTCTTTTTCTAAATTTTTAATGTCTTGTACAATTTCAGCTTCACTTTTTCCTATGCTAGAGGTTCTTAGTATTATTCCTGCATTTTTAGGTGCATTCTTTTGTACTATTTCCATAAGCCTTTGTCTTTCTTTTTCATCTTCTATTTTTTGCGATATAGTAATAAAATTGGTATTTGGCATATATACTGAAAATCTGCCTGGGAGGTTTATATGGGTTGATACCCTTGCTCCTTTTTTATTTGTACTATCTCTTTTTACTTGTACTAAAACCGTCATTCCAGGTTTTGCTATTTCCTTAATGTTACTTTTTTGTATTATTTCTTCTGGATCCTCTGTTTTTGTATCTAGTTTTGGTAACATATCTTTTAAATGAATGAATGTGTTTTTTTCTTCTCCTATATCTACAAATGCTGCTTGCATTCCTTGTAAAACATTTTGAATTTTTCCTATATAAATGTTTCCTTCTAATCTTTTTATTTCACTATTTTCTATATACTTTTCTATTAAATTTCCGTTTTCTACTAACATTATTGTTTTGTTTTTTTGTTTGTCTATGTTTATTATTATTTCTTTCATGCTATGATCCTTTCTGTTTTTATTTTAATTGTACTTTTTCATCATCTTCTTTTTTTCTTTCATCACTTTATAAAATTCTTGTCGATTTTGCACTGTTTTTATTATTCTCTTTAAAGGATTTTTTATATGTTTTACTTGTATCCATTTTTTACTTTTAAAATTCACCCAGCTGTTTGCAAACCAATGGATTGTGTATGTATTTTCTCCAATTATATCATCTGAAAAATGTTTGCATCCTCCTGAATCCAAAGGTGCAAAATATTCTTTTGGTAATATTTCTATTTTACTTTTTTCTTCTTTAGTTAATTCATTATACTTTCGTGTCATTATATCTGGTACAATAAACAAATCTGTATTCATTATTTCATTATTATAAAAATCAAATATTTTCTTAATAAACCAATTCTCTTTTTCAGCTCCCATAAGTCCTGTACCTATTTGTTCTAGATGCTTTTCTAGTGTATATTCTTCATAACCTAACAATATATCTCTATGTAATAAATCATCTAATGGTTTTATTGCTTGTACATCTGTGTCAATATAAATGCCTCCATGTTCATATAATATTTTTATTCTCAAATAATCTGCCATAAATGCATATAAATTGCGCTTTCTACACTCAGCAAAAAATTGATTTTCTTGTGCAATTTTGTCTAAATCAAGATTATTCTCATTCCATTCTATAATATCATAATCTGGCATTACATTTTTCCAAGTAAGCAAACATATTTGTGCCAATTTATTTTTTTGCTTTCCTCCAAGCCATATATAATGTACTTTTTTAGCTATCATATCTCCTCCTATATTTTTTCCTTTTCATATATTACTAATGTTCTTTCTCTTCCATTCTTTTTTATTCTCTCTGGATTGTTCAATGTTTTTTCGACTTCATTTTTATTTACTAAATATGGCATAATTCCATCAGAATATGCACATATATATTTTGCTTCTTTTAATGGAACTTGATATACTTTTACAAAATTCATAGCACTTTCTTCTCCTGTTAGTGCTCCATACCCCACATGCTTTCCATTATATTTTACAATATAATTATTTCTTAATGCTCCTCTTATTAATAGCCTATAACGTGGATTCATCCAATCGTATTCTCCTGTTTTTAAATAACTTTCTTCAAATTCTTCCATCCATAAATGGTCATTTTCTGTTGAAAATATTTCCTCCTTGTTTTGGTTATATACTTTAATATAGCAATCGCCAATTCCAAAACAATATAAATATTCTTCTGTTATTACTCCTCCTACTGCTTCTGAACAATACAAATCTTCTTCAATATAGTTTACATCTCTATCTTTATTTATTTGCCATACTTCTTTATTAGCTTGTCTTACTGCTTCTGTTATAGTTTCTTTACTTATTTGCTTTTCTTTCATATATTTAACAAAATTATCTGCTATTATTTTAGATGACTCTAATGCACCACTAGGATTTGGGTAATGATCTGCTATATACTGTGCTTCTTCTTTTGTTTTAGGATATGGTCGTATTTCTACTCCTACTAGGTCTCTTGTTACACCATCTGCAACACAAAATATATTTTCGTCTATGCAATAATAATCCTCTTCGGGAAATGTAATACCGTAATTTGTATAAGTTTGATTTTGATACCTTTTCTCAAATTTTACTTTAAACATATTATTCTCCTCTTTTACTAAGAAATTCTTTATCATATTTTTGCATTTCACTATAATCTTCCTTTGTTGGAAATGTAGATCTGGCTCTTTCATTTTTAGGAATAGTCTTTCTATATTCTTTTAAATTATTCATTTCTATGATTGCATTATCATAGTCCTTGTCAATTATTAAATCTATTATTTTCTTTAAACATTGATTTATTCCCACTATCTTTAGACTTCTTCCTAATTCAAAATACCACTGTAATTTTTTTAAACATTCAATTTTTTGATGATTATCCATAAATTCAGAATCTATTAATTTTCCTAATAAATATGCATTTTTCTTATTATATATATATCTATAATAATTA
>CAQOYX010000002.1:28266-50535 GCA_948852375.1 uncultured Clostridia bacterium | reverse complement strand
AATAGTTTTTTTAGAACATTGAAATATAAAGTAAATAGAGATAGAATTATAAAAGATTTTATATATAAAGTATTAGAAAATATTGAAAAAGATATACAAAAAAACACTAATAATCAATTAGTGTTCAAAGAATTTTTCGGTATCATCATATAATGTATCAAGACTAACATTTAAAGCCATAGAAAATGCTTTAATCTCGAAATCTTTGATGAGTCTTTTATTATTTTCTATTTCATAGATGTCTGCTATATACATAGTAACACCAAGCAATTCGAGCTTTCTACATAAATCTGGTTGAGATAGCTGTTGTTCTTCACGAATCTTTTTTATATTTGAACCGACAATATTTACATTATCGTTTAATTTACGAATAACACCCATGTAAGTAACTCCTTTCTGCATTTTAATCATTTTATAATAAATTATAGTGGTAAGTTACAAACTGGGTTTTATGCTTAGAAAAGAATTACATTAAATAGCAATTGAATCTAAAAATATTCTATCTTACAAAAAATAATGTAAAGGTAGAGAATTTATGGAAGAAAAAATAAGAATTAAAATAATTATAGCAGATGATAATAAAATTTTTTGTAAAATATTAGAAGAATATTTATTAAAGTTTGAAGAAATAGAAATACTAGGTATTGCTTATACAGATGAAGAGGAAATTAATATGATAGAAAATTTAAAACCAGAAATAGTCATAACAGACCTTGTAAGGAAACATAAATATACAGGATTACAAATAATAAAAGACTATAGTAAAAGAAAAGCAAAACCAGAGTTTCTAGTAATTTCAGCTGATGAAAAAGAGGATGTAATTGATACTAATTTAAAAATAGGAGGTTACATTGAAAAACCATTTTTTGATTCTTCTATTATTATAGAAGAACTTAGGAGGATAAAAGCTGAAAAAATACATGAACAGAATCAAATAATGACTCTAAAAGAAATAAAAATAATAGTAAACAATTTTTGGTATAAAATATTGGAATTTTTCAAAATAAGAAAGCAGGTGAAATAATGTTAGAACAATTTGAGATAAAGGGAAATCTTAATAGAAGAAAAGTAGTTCAATACTTAAAAAATAGTAAAATTGACTTATCAAAATTTACAATACAAGAAAATAAAGATTATCCTGGTGGACTTGAATTAGTAGATAGCAAAAAAAGAAAAATAGTAATATACGATGACTATTTGACAAAAGAGATACGAGTAATATACAAAGATTTAAATAGAAGCAAACAAAAATTAGAAGCAGATATTGCATTGTTCTCGTGGGATTCATATTTAGAAATTGCAAATAAATTGCATCAAACAGTAAGAATAGAACAGTTGGATGAAAAACATATAAGATTTATAAGAACTATAAAATATGAAGATGGTGCAGCAGAAAAAGTTCATACTAGTCAAATATTTGACCAAAATAGTGACTTATATGATATATATGAATATTTTGACAAAGAGAGTGAATTAATGGTAAAACAAATGCAAAAGGTAGAAGTGTAAGTTAAATTACTAAGGAATATTGATATACTAGAATTTAAAAATTTTTAAGATTAGAAGGTATGAGAAATGTTAGAAAACTTAGAATTAAAAGATAACATTTATAGGCAAAAAGTAATTGAATATTTAAAAGAAAGTAGATTTGAACTGGATAAGTACAAAATAAAAAATTTCAAGGACTTTCCAGGAGCTATCGAAATGATAGATAAAAAAGGAAGATCTATTGTAATTTTTTACAATTATCTAACTGAAAATATAGAAGTCATATATAAAGGATTAAAAAGGAATGCTTTAGAAGTATATATATCTATAGTTCAATTTTTAGTAGATAGATATAAAGAAAAAGCAGCAGAACTAGAAAAATTAGTAGTTGTAGATACTATTGATAAGTATCATATAAGATTTAAAATTAAATTAGAAAAAGGTAATAATATAACAAAAATCAGTCCAATATTCGATATAGATAATGACTTATATGATATATATGAATATTTAGAAAGTCAAATTGAGGAATTAAATAAGGAGGTGTAAGTTGAACTCATTAGAAAAAATTGATATATTAATGTTAAAAACAGAAATAAAACAAAAGTTGAAGAAAAATAAGATTACTAATTTAAAGCAATTGACTAATTTAAAAAGAAAAGACTTTAGTAAATTAGATTTTAATCAATATGAGATAGAGCAAATAGAGATTAAGCTACAATTAGAAGGATTAGATCTAAAAAGATAAGTACGAAGTAGCTTTTTTATTTACCCTTGAAATGACCAATAATAACAATATAAATTATTATTAGTTTCTAATAATAATTTTAGCAAAATGAGATAATGCCATTAAGAAAAATAATTATTATTGTTAGTATTGGAGGCGAGAAAATGAGTAGAGTAGATAGAAGAGAATTTAAAGACTGGAAAGGATTTGGAGCAAGGACAAGAAAATGTAGAGAAAGTGTGGGAATGACAAGAGAACGATTTGCTGAAATGATAGGCAGAACAGAAAATTATCTATTAAGCCTAGAAAAAGGTGATAAAAGTTGTAGCATACACACACTACATCAGATTTGTACATCTTTAAAAGAATCTCCAGATTACATATTATATGGTGATGGTATGGAAAAGGAAAAAGAAAACACAGATAAAGAAATATTATTAGAAATTATAAATAAATGTAATTCAAAGCAATTAAGAATTTTAAGAGAAGTTGTTGTTGCAATTTTTCCTAATTTTCCTGACATTATAGAAGAGAATGATAACGATTAAATTTATATGAATAGGGAAAAATTTGGGAATTGATAAAGTGAATTCTTGTAGATATAATGATACCATCAAAAAAGTAGATAAGTGCCAAGCAATTGGTGCTTATTTTTTGCACTTTTTTGATGTGAAATTTACAAGAAAGGAGCTATAAAGATGAGTGAACAAATACAGCAGCTTTTTAAAAAAGCATTGCAAAATCGAAATCAGGAGGAAGAAAAAGCACAAGAGGAAAAAAAGAAAGTAGAGGAACTTGAAGAAAATAATTCTCAGCAAATTCCTGAAGTAAAAGAAGACATTAAAACAATAGAAGATTCTAAAATAGAAGAACCAAAAGTTGAAGAAGATTTAGAAGATAACAAAGAAAAAAGAATAATGATAAGTATCGACAAATTAGAAGATTTTCCAAATCAACCATTTAAGCCTTATTCAAAAGAAAAACAAGCAGAAATGATAGAAAGTATCAAAATTAATGGTATTATTCAAGACTTAATTGTAAGACCATTACCAAATGGTAAGTATCAAATTTTAAGTGGACACAATAGAAGAGATTGTGCAAAAATAGTTGGACTAACTGAACTTCCATGTAAGATTAAAGATATAGAGGATGATGATGCAAATTTGATTTTAATTGATAGCAATCTTATTCAAAGAAAAGACTTTTTTCCTTCAGAAATGGCAAAAGGGCTACTAATTAAAAAAGAGATTTACAAAAAAAGAAATGTAAAAAGTGATTTCTTTGAAGAAATTGGAAAAGAACAAAATATGAGTCGAGGAAATATTCAGAGATATTTACGATTAAATTATCTTAATTCAAAACTACTAGAAATGGTTGATTCTAAAGAGATAAATATAAAACTAGGAGAAGAATTATCATTCTTAAAAGATGAAGAACAAGAGTTTTTAGCAAGTTTAATTTATCCAAATGTACAAAAATTAACAACTAGCCAAGTAAAAAAACTAAGAGAAGAATCAAGTGTTGATAATTTAACAGAAGATAAAATAATAGAAATACTAGAAAAGAAAGATACTGAAGAGAAAGAAAATAAGGGAGAAATTACTTTTTCAAGTGATGAATTAAATAAATACTTTAAAGATTTTGGAACAACAGAAGAAATTAAAGAATTTATTATTGTTATGCTAGAAGCATACTTTGGAAATAAGGTGTAATATATGGCAAGAACAGAAAGAGTAAATGCGGTTGTAACTTCTAAAACAAAGAAGGCATTAGAAAAATTATCTTCTACTACTGGTATATCACAATCAGAAATTATAAATATTGCAATTCAAGAACACTTAAAAGTAAAAAGTGCAAAAGAAGATATAAACTTTATAACTAAAGAGATAGATAGGGCAATAGATTCTAAACTAGATTCTTATCATAATAGATTATTTAGACTATTAGCAAAAATGACAAAAGCAATATTTACATCTCTCTATATAAATGGTCATATGTTGTCATATATGTGCAACAGTAATATTAGTCAAGAATTTTTAAAGAAGGAAATAGAAATAGCAAACAAAAAAGCATATCAAGTTTTAAGAAGTGGATTTTTAGAAGAAGATGTAACACAGTTATTTCCTTCTAATTTAAAAGACTTTGATGAGGATAATGAATGACAGATAGTGAAAATGGAAAAGTAATATTCAAATGGGTTATGGATGATAAACACAAAAAGCAGAGTATTCAAAGCTATATTAACAAGTTGCATATAGATTATATTGCAACAAGACCAGGAACAGATTATGGAGATGAAAAACATGGACTATTTGGATATATGCAAAATACAGATAATGTAGAGCAAATGGACTTAAAAAATATAGAGAAGTATGCACAAAATATCAGTAATCAAGGAGTAAAAATTATTAAAACAATAATTTCACTACGAGAAGAAGATGCTATAAAAAAAGCAATTACAAACAAATCAGCTTGGAAAAGTATTTTAAAAGATAGAATAAGAGGAATTGCTGAAGAATATAATATTGAATTTCAAAATTTGGAGTGGGTTGCGAGTTACCATATGGAAAAAGGACACCCACATGCACATCTTGTTTTTTGGGATATTTCTCAATTAACAGATTATAAAAAAAGGTCCTATGTAAATTTTAAAAATATTAGGAAGCATATTGCAAAAGGAATTTTTAAAGAAGATTTAGATGACTTATATGAAAAACAAAACCAATTTAAAAAGGACATTTTAACAGATGTTAAACAATTTAATAAAGAATTTAAAATTGAAGAAGAAATTATTATGCAGCTAAAAGAAGAAATGCCAAGTATCTATAATAATCCAATTTTAAATTGTAGGTTTGTAGATTCAGGAGTTCAAAAAATTAGTAACAATTTAAAAGAATTGAAAAGTAAATTACATAATTATAAATATCAAGATCAGACAAAAGAGGTAAAGGTATTGATTGATGATACTTCTCATTTAATTCTAAATTCTTCAAGAGATTGCTTTAATACATATGTTGCCTATGTAAAGACTAATATAAAAATTGGCGAAATATTAGCACAAACAGATACACCAGAGCAATTAAACAATGTGAAAAGTAAAGCAGAAAACTTTATGCTAAATAAAATGGGAAATCAGATATTGAAATTTTTAAAAAGTGAAGAGTTTGAAAAAAGAAGAAAAGAAGAATATGAACAGAAAATAAAAGAATATGAAGAGAAAAGAATGATAAGAGAACAAGAATTTTTGGAAGAGCAAATAGACTATTTAGAAAGTCAATTTAAAAATGATGCAACAAGATTATTTTCAGAAATATTTCATTTGCTTAACCAAGAACAGATTTCAAGCGAAGGAAGATATGGAAGTTTAAAGACGAAATATTCAAGTCTTTCTAAACAAGCAAAGAAAGAAAAGTATTTAGAACAGAGAAATACTTCTGGAATTGACTGGTTTGCATTGTAATTAAATGACTTTTAAAGTAGTTTAAAACTAATTTAAAGGAGAATTACAATGGGAAAAAGAATAAGTAAAAAAATTGTAACTCTTCTTATAGCTTTTATAATTTCAATAATTTTATCTGCTGTTATATCAACTTGTTTACATCTAATATTTACTAAAAACCCAGAAGCAATATTAGAATTAAATCCCAGCAAAATAATAGGTAGTATTTTAACAAATGCTCAAAATAGACAAATGTTTTATCTGATTATTTTAGCATTTATGACACTTGCATGTGTTTCTGTATTTAAAGTATTTAAATTAAATGATTATCATGCAAAGATATACCAAGTAACACCAGAAATTGAAATTCCACTTCCTGTAGGAAAAAATCAAACACAACATCGGCTCTGCATGGTGGTTAGAAAAAAAGAAATTCAAAAACAATTTTGGAATTAATGTAATAGATCCATTAAATCCAACAATAGCAACTTTATTAAATAAAGAAGATACAACACAAGTAGAACCTATATTTAAAAAAGGTGGTCTAACAGTTGGAAAGAATACAAAGAATAAATACAAAATTGAGCTAAAGAAAAGCAAATTTAAAATACCATATTTAAAAATAAAGAAACGAAAGATAGAAGAAGTCTATTATATAGCCGACAATTTGCATTCATTAACTATTGGTGCAACAAGGTCTCGGAAAAACAAGGTCAGTTGTACTTGAAACAATAAACAATACAGCACTTGCTGGAGAAAGTATGATAATTAGTGATCCTAAAGGAGAATTGTATGAGTACACCTGCAAAGAACTAGAACAACTTGGCTATAAGGTACTTACATTAGACTTTAAAAATCCTTTAAAATCTAGTCATTATAACTTTTTACAACCAGTTATAGATGCAGTAAATAAGCGGAGATATTCCTTTAGCAGAAAATAGAGCAAGTGACATAGTTTCATCGCTAGTTGGAGAAGCAAAGCGGTGAGAAAATTTGGAATGATGGTGAAAAAAGTGTTATAAAAGCAGGTATTATGGCTGTTGTTATGGAAAATAAAGAACATCCAGAATATCAAAATCTGGTAAATGTTTATAATTTTCTATCAGAAATGTGTATGGAACAGCCAGATAAAACAATGCTTATGGACACATTTTTAGAAGGATTACCAAAGAATCATCCAGCAGTTTCCGCTTTTGCACCTGCAAGAATAGCACCTAGTAAAACTAGAGCAAGTTTCTTTACAAGTGCATTAAATACATTAAATATTTTTACAGATAGTTACATTGCTTCTATGATTTCTTCAACAGATATTTCAGCAGAAGAACTTGGAGCAAATCGTATAATTCTATATTGTATATTACCAGATGAAAAAGTTACAATGTATGGATTATGTTCATTATTTGTGAACCAAATTTACATGGGGTTGGTAGAATATGCAGATGCTAGAGGTGGACAACTTAAAAATAGAGTAAACTTTATTTTAGATGAGTTTGGTAACTTTAGTCAGATTCCAAACTTTGGAGGGTTTCTAACTGTTGGTGGAGGAAGAAAAATAAGATTTAACTTATTTTTACAATCTTTCGCACAATTAAATGAAAAGTATGGAGATAACACAGCACAAAATATTTTAGATAACTGCTATGTATGGAATTATTTAAAGACATCAAATGATGTAACCGCAGAAAAAATTAGTAAAAAGATTGGAAATTATACAACTACTAATTTTTCAGAAAGCAACTCTTCAAATGGTGGAAGTAGTAATATTAGCACATCAAGTTCTATGAATTTATCTGCTAGACCATTACTTACATCGGATGAAATACTAAGGATAAATAGACCTTATCTTTTAGTTATGTGTTCTGGTAAACAACCAGCAATGACACAAGCACCAGATTTAAGTGGATGGTACTTTAATCAGATGCTTGGTATGGGAGATGAGGAATTTAATAGGAAATTAAGAGAGGAAAGAGAAAAAGAGAGAATAGAAAAACCTGTTCAAGAAGTTAAATTATGGGATATTGCTGATGTCACTAAGGAAGTCAAAAAGATTCTTGAAGAAGAAAAAAGGGCTGAATTAGAAAGACAAAGAGCAGAAAGATTTAGACACATATAAAAGGAGGTCCTATAAGATGACTAAAATGAAAAGTTTTTTTAGAAATACAATTAGAAGAATATCAAAGGTAACAGCATGGGTAGTAATGTTATTTACAATGCAAATGACAAAATCATGTTTCGCAGCAGTTGATGAAGTATCTGGTGGAGGTTCAATTCAAAGTAGTAAAATTGGAACAGGAATTATGAGAATGGTAAAAGACTTAACAGGTACACTTCAATGGATAATTCCAACTGCTGGAGTTATGGTTATACTATTTTATGTTTTTAAAATTATGACTCGGAGATGAACAAGACCAACAAAGATATAAGAAAACAATTATAAAAGTTTTAATTTGTATTATAGTTAGCATTTTAGCAGTTACAATAGTAAATTTAGTTGCTGGATATTTTTAGAATAAAGGAGTAAAGAAAAATGGCACAGGAATTAGAATTAGAAAAAACTAAAAAGCAAATAGAGTTAGAAAGATTAGAAAAGGAAAATAACAATTTAGACAAATTGGCTGAACAATTAGGAGAACTTGAAAGAATGATACAACAAGAAAGAATTGATCAAGCTATTATGTCTGAAGATGTTGAAAAAACTCTAAATAAGGCCACAGAAGAAAAAAGAAAAAAAGAAGAAGAAGAAGCTAAAAAAATTATACTGATGAGAGAACAAAGGAAGAAAGAACTTGAAGAAGATGAAAGAAAATTACAAGCAGATCTTTCAAATAAAATACAGGGTTCTGTTTCAGAAAATGAAAAGATATATGGCTACATTAAAAGATATGTTTTGATTGGATTAGTGACTGGAATACCAGGTATTGCTATTGCATATTTGTTTGACAGATGGCAAGACAATAAGATGGTAGAAGACTTGTATGAAGCACATATTGATATGATTCAAAATCCAAATAATGTAGAATTAGAAAGAACTTATCAAAAGAAAAAACTAGAATTTTCCAGAGTTTATAAAATAGATAAAATAGAAAAACTAATTAAAGAATCTGATGTTGTTTCAAAATTGCAAAAAGATAGAAAGGCATTAGAACAACTTAGTAATGAAGTTGAAAAAGCAAGGGAAGTTATAAACAAAAAAATAGATGAAGCAATAGAAAAAGAATCAAAATTGCAAGAACAAAACGAAAGAGAACAAATGATATGTGAAGAAGAAATGGAAGAAGAACTAGAAAGAATGCCACCACAACCCTAGGGAAAAAATTGGGAATTGAAAGCAACTTTTCCTAAAGATATAATGATAGTATTGAAAAGAGTCATTACTAAGTCTTGCGACTTGGTATTACTCTTTTTTCATTATAATTATATTTAAGGAAGGAGAAAAAGCAATGGCAGTTTTGGTAGGAACTATTATTACATATATATTAAGTTGGTTAGCAGAAGCTATACTTTCGTGGTTTAGTGGAGTTTACGATACAATGTTCTGGAATCGGATTTGCAATAGAAATTAATTTTAGAAATTTGGAAAATTTCAATATTGGTGGATTATATAATGCAATTTATACTTTTGCCATAGCAGTATTAATAATTCTTTTTATAAAAAAGATGATAGAAACTTATCTTGCTTGGTCAAGTGGAGATCCAGATAATAACCCATTAAACATATTAATAGGATTTTTAAAGGCAATGATTATAATGATTACATTTGGTTTCATATATACAAAATTCGCAAATGTATTTTATGAGTTTTTCTATAATCTATTACAAGGAATGACAGGCTCAAAAGATATAGTAACAGTAGAAGCTAGTAATTTAGCTTTTAATGTTTTTGGAGCGATTTTATATTTAGTAATAGCAATACAATTAGCACTATTGTATTTCCAATTTATAACTCGTGGAATAGAAATGTTTATCCTAAGACTTGGAATGCCTTTTGCTTCCATCGGTCTGTTAAATAGCGATGGTGGGGCATTCAAAGGATATATTAAAAAGTTTATGACTAATGCTTTTACAATAATTGTTCAATTATTATTAATGCAATTAGCAATTATTTTAATGAATAAAGGTAAATTTGTTCTATCGCTATCAACCTCATCCATAGCTTTAAGAACACCTCATATGTTACAAGAGTTTATGAGTACAGCTGGTGGTGGTAGTGTATCAGGAAAAATAAGTACAGTTACAAGAGTAGTAAATACCTTTAGAGGTGGAATTGGAAAAGGTAAAAAATAACCAAAAGAACGGAGAACGGAGAATGAAAAATGGAAGTAGATGATTTTTTAAAATATATGTTAAATTTTTTTCAAAATATAGATAAACAGGCACAAAAAATATCTGAAGAGTTAAGTCAAAAAGATTTAGAAAGACAAGATATTTTGCATTATATAGAAAATACAGAACTTAATGCAGCAGGATATGCTAGAGTAGGGAAACTTTTAAAAAGAGTAAGTGTTGAAAGAAGAGAAATAAAAAAAGAATTAGAAAAAATAAATTGCTTAAAAGATAAATTGGCAAATAAATACAATAATAAACTAATTGCAGGAGATATAATAAAAGCACTAAAAGGATTACAGACAATAAATAATAGAAAAGGAAACTATGTAAATAGAACTGAAATCTTAAAGGAATTAACAGAAACAGTTTGATTACAGTTAGGAGCAAAAAATGGTAACATACCTTAGGAAAAGTATTAATAATGTCATACATAGAAATAAAAAATTTAGTTTAACATATTTAAACGAAAAAGGAGAAACTAGGACATTAAAAAGTCAAAAGGACTTATTCAGTTTATGTATGGCATTAATGAATGAAAGTGAATTAATAGAAAATGGAATTATTGAACAATACAGTTTTGATGTTGACAATGCTTGCAAATATGCTTGGGGGTTTGATACAAAAAAAGCATTATTTACGATTATAAATAATTTAGAACATCTTGATATAACACTTATTCAAGCTACTTATAATAAAAATCAAATATATTCTTTTAGAAACGAAAATTTAAAACTGGAAGAATTAGAAAATGTAAAACAACAAAGAGATGTTTATAAAAAACAAGTAGATGTTCAAAAAAAGATAATAGAAATATATCAAGACAAAGAAGAGGACGAAGAACTAGAAATTTAAAATGAGAGGAAAATGAAAAAGAGTATATAGGGATAATATAAAAAAGAGGAGTAAAAAAATGGATACATTAGATCAAGTAGTAACTTATCTAACTATTCTTTCAGGCTTTGCAGCAGTCCTTATGATACTTATTGCAGTTTTTAAAATTATGATGGGAGATGAAGGAGATTCAAAAAGATATTTAAACAGAATAAAACATGGATTAATAGCATTTGTTTTAATCATCTCTATTACTAATATAAAGACTTTAATTTTAGATTATTTTCCATATGAGCAATCACCAGAAGTAATTGGAGATTTTTCAGGAATAAAAACTAGCATTATAGACGGAACTTTAGAAGAAGACCATAAAGATGTAGAAGGGAGACAAGTTATAAAGGTAGACCACCAATACTATGTAAAAACTGAAGATAAATTGATTAATCTTGGAACATGGACTAATAGTTTTAAAATATGGTGTTCGGTCTACAAAATGTATGATGATTGCCAACGGAATAACTCGTGGAAGTATAGCAAAAGACCAATATTACATATCATGGGAGAAAGATAAAGTGGAATCTGAATATCAAGGATTTTTATTTTCAGCAGATGCCAAAGGAACAGTTAAATCAAAAGAAGATTTTTATAATTTAATGGGAGATTGGAAAGATAAGAAATATCAACAATTTACATGGGTAGAATAGGAGTGAAAAGTATGTATGATGAACAATACCAAATACCTATACCAGCAGATGTCAGAACTCGTATGGAGTTAATCAATGGAATAGGAATAGAAGAATTAGTTAATACAGGGGTAGCAGGAATAATAGGAATATTATTAGGATATATCTATAACTTAATGTTTCATAATTATCTTATAGCAGTTGGGATTTTTGGAGTAATAACTGTTTTAACTTTTATTGCAGTTATGAAAGATAAGCACAATACATCAATTGCAATGTTAATAGGGAATATTATTAAATTTTATAATAGTCAACAATATTTTAAATATGAGAAAATTGTAAGGAGGAGGGAAAATAATTATGAGCTTATTATTATTTGATAGTTTATTTAAAAAGAAAGAAAACATTTCAGCTAATAGGTTTTTAAATATACGAGACATACAGGGAAATTTTCTATATACAATAGATAATAAAGTATTAGCCTATTTAAAGATATATACAAAAAATTGTAAATTAATGAGCAAAGATGAGCAGGTAGGACATGGAAGAAACTTAACTAAAAGTTTTGTAGCAGAATTAAAACCATTTAAATTATTCTTTACAAATAGACCAATAGACCTTGCAAAAAACCAAGATTATCAGTTATCACTAATTGAGAAAGAAAACGATTCTTTCAAATATAATCTGTTAGAACAAAGAAATGCAAGTTTTAATTCTCTTGCAACAAGAGGTAGAGCAGTAGAATCGGAAATATATTTTATTATTTGGGAAGAAAATAATGATTATGCCGAAGATAATCTAATGAAAAGATTAAATGAAATAAAATTAAAATTTGCAAATGTAGGGTATAAAACAGAAATTTTAACAGAAAAATTAATTATACAATTAGTGAATAGCTTTAATAATACTGATGATATTTATTTAGAAGATTCAAACTATTTAGAAAGTCCTTTAGTTGTTAATATTTAATAAGGGAAAATTTTGGGAATTGAAAGCTAATTTCTTCAAATATATAATGATAACATACAAAAAGAGTAAAGACTAGGTTTAGCAACCTGGCATTACTCTTTTTTATTATATTGAAGAGAGGAGCTAGGACAAAATGAAATCAAAAAAGATGGAAGCAATTCCTATTAATGTTGATTTGCTAAATTTAATTACACCACAAGGAATCGAAATAAAAAACAATAAAGTTCAGTTAGGAGATACAACACATAAACTACAATATATTAGTGGGTATCCTTCAACTGTAAATGTTCGGATGGCTAATGAATTTGAAAGATATGAAAAGTAGCACAGTAAGTTTATTGGTTAGTCCTATAGAAGATATTCAAAGTTATGTAGAAGGAATTAGTAAAGGTCTTGCTACAGATAAAAATACCTATAATACAACTAATAACGAAGCTCTAAAGACACAAGCAGAATTCAAAATTGCTTCAGCAGAAAAAATTATTAGAGATATAACAGTAAATAATATTCCATATGTGAATTTGTCATTCTTAACCAGAACATCAGGAAAAACAGATAATGCTTTTTTAGAAAATTGTAGAAAAGTTAAAAATGAAATTGCAGGAATGGGATTAAAAGCAAGAGTACCAGCATTTATTCAAGAAAAAGCATTAAGACAAGCTGGACCATATGATACTTTTGACCAAGAGATACTAGATATGTCAAATAAAAATATGTCATTAGAAGCATTATTTCTAGGGTTACCATTCAGTCGGAAGTGGAATTGTAGACAAAGAAGGCTACTATTTAGGTACGGATGAAGATGGAAAAATAATTATATTATCACCATTTTGTAAAACACCAGCAAGACCAAATTCAAACTGTGTTATAACAGGAGCTTCTGGAAGTGGAAAATCATACTTGGCTAAGAAAATACTATTTAATGAATGGTTGAATGGAACAAAAATTTATGCAATAGATCCAGAAGGTGAAATGCGAGATATGTGCAGAAGAGTAAAAGGAAAGTGGGTAGATTGTTCAGGTGGAACAGGTGAGAATGTTGGAAGATTAAATCCATTGCAAGTCAATCCATTGCCAACACAAACAGAAAGTGATGAAGAAGATGAATATATATCAACAAAATCAGCTTTATCATTACATATGAATTTTTTATCTACATTTTTCAAATTATACTTCCCAGATATAACAACATTACAAATGAGTATCTTAATGGAATCACTAGAAGAATTATATAAAAATTTTAATATTGACTGGGAAACAGATGTAACTAAAATGAAAAGTACAGAATTTCCAATTATGGAAAACCTATATTATTTATTAGAAGATAAAGCTAATAAACCTTCAGAACATAAAAAACATTATGAAACATTAAGGTCAGTTATAAGAGGGCTTGCGATAGGAGAAAGCAAAGAATTATTTAATGGCCATTCTACAATAAAGATTGACAATTCTTTTGTATGTTTTGATGTAAGTGCGTTACAAAATTCAAACGAAAATATTAAAAGATGTCAATATTTAAACATTTTGAGATTTTGTGAAAATTTAGCATTTAGAGATAGAACAGAAAAAGTATATGTAGCATGTGATGAGGCTTATTTGCTTATAGATAAGAAAATAAAAGAATCTATTGAATTCTTACGAAATTTTTGTAAAAGATGTCGTAAATATCAGGCTCGGACTAATGATAATTTCTCAAAATTTAGTGGATTTTTTATCTCCAGAAGTAAAACAGTATCGGACAAGCAATACTAGACAATAGCACTTATAAATTTTTTTTCGGAACAGATGGTCAAGATTTGGTAGAAATTGTAAGAATTTACAATCTAAATCAAGATGAAAAAGCAATAATTAGTCAAAAGGACCAACGGAAGAGGATTGTTATTTATAGGATCTGGACATATGTTAATAAATGTTAAAGGATTAAAATATGAAGAACCATTCTTAGTTGGAGGTGGTATCTAATGTCAACATCTATTGAAGATATTGGAGCAACTGCTTTTAATTTTCTTTCATTAAAAGTAAAAGCAATTATATTAGGAATAATTATAGGATTGTTCTTTTTAATAATAATACCAGTTTTATTGATAGCAGGATTATTTACAACTGATAATAATGAAGATACAGAAGAAACAACCACTTCATCAGTAGTATCAGGAGAAGTGATTTCAGATGAAGATTTAACCAAATATGCAGAAGCAAAATTTATTATTCCATTTGCAAAATGGGATTCTGCTTCAGGAAAAATAACATCAAAACATGGTTATAGAATTCATCCAGTAACTGGAGTAAAAAAGAAACATACAGGTATGGATTTAGTTTCATTATCAAGTAATAAAATAGTTGCAGCAGAAGATGGTGTTGTTTCTTTAAGAACTTATAATAATTTAGGTTCTAGTTTTGGAAATGGAGTTGAGATATTACATACATTGCCAGATGGTACAAAAATATATACTTTTTATGCTCATATGAAAGATGGAACTGTTAGTTGTAAAGTAGGAGATACTATAAAAAAAGGAGAAGTAATTGGCATAATGGGTAGTACAGGACTATCAACAGGAGATCACTTACACTTTGAAGTAAGAACGAAGTCTGGATATGGGAATGATATTAATCCAGCTCCATTTTTGTTTGGAAATATATTAGAAGCATAAAAGAGAGGTGAGAAAAGTGAAAAGTAAGGAAGAATTAATTAAACAAGTAGTAATACTAGTAATAGCTTTATTTGTAGTTATTGTAATGGCTATTTGCTTAAATATGGGAAAAGGAAAAAAAGATGATAAAGAAATCACAGTAAGAAATAGCCAAAATACTACTATTGAAGAAAATAAAAATGAAATGATTGATAATTTAAAAGGTTTGTTAGAAGCACCAACTCAAAATGAATTTGAAGATAGTGGAACTATAAAACAGCCAATAGAAACAGGAGTGAAACATGAATTAAGAACAAATAGTAATGAAGTAATTCGATATGAGGAAATTTGGAATGGAGATAATTAGAGAAAAGGAGATATTTAAATGGAAGAAGATGAAAAAACTTATCAAAAGTATATATACATTTCTAATAAAGTGAATCCTATTATTGAAGAAGTATGTAAAGAAAATAAAATACATTTGGTAAATAGATACATAAATGATTATAGTCTCGATAGTTTTTTACAAACTGAATTGCCAATACTTAATAACATAGATTTTTTAATTATAGATTATGCAGCTATAAATAAAATGACAAAAGATAATGATATTATTACAACAGTAGAAAAAATAAGAAGATTTTGTGAGTTAAGAATTATATTTATTTTAGAAGGAGCAGGAAAAGGAAATACATTACTTGGTAGATTGTTTTATTTAGGAATATATAATTTTATAACTGCTACAAATGATATTCTTTTCAAAGAAGAACTAGAGAAGACATTAACACCTAAAGGAATGAATTTTGCAAATTCTGTTAAATTCCAATTAGAAAACAATTTTCTTTCAATTAATAATGGAACAAAGGTTATAAAAGAAAACTACATAAAAATTAAGCAAAAAGTAACAGTTGGTATATGTTCGAGCGAAAGACACATAGGAGCTACTACACAAGCAATTAATATGACTAAGTATTTATCTGAACTACCTAATGTTAATGTATGTTATATAGAAAATAATAGGTATAACAGTATAATTCAAATTTATAATACTTCTAACAAAGAAGAAGTGAATTATTATGAACAATCTGGAAAAATAGAATATCAAGGAATAGAAATGTATTTGCAGAGTGGCATAAGTGAGATTATGAATGATAAATATGATTTTCTTATTTTTGATTTTGGATCAATGCAGGACATGAATGATAGTGAAGTAAACAATTTCTTAACAAAAGATATAAAGTTTATAGTTAGTGGAACAAAATCATGGGAACTTCCAGGTTTATTTGGATGTTTTGAAAAGATAGGGAATGATAAAAACATAAACTTTATATTCAACTTTACTAAAAAAGAAGATAGACAATTCTTTAAAAATAATATGGGAGATTTCAAAGGAAATACAATGTTTAGCGAATATATAGATAATCCTTTTGTAGTGGCTAATAAATTATATTTGGAAAGAATATTCAATCCATTTATTTTGAATACAGACATTAAAGAAGTAAAGAAGAATAAATTTATGCAGTTATTTAAAAAGAAGGAGTAAATATGGAAAAGCACACATTATATAAAGCATATATTAAAGAAAAGAAACAAAAAGAGAAAAATGACAAAACAATAAAAAAATACAATTTATCTTCAGATAAAAATACAATAGTTATAAATCAAAATTCAAATAAGATTATTAAGTTTTTATCATTAATAATAGATGTTTTTGTAAAAATTTTGAAATTAACAATAATAGTAGGAATTGTTGGATTAGTCACAATAGGGGCAACTGTTGTATTAAATAAGGAATTATTGAATTATATATTGAATTTTATGGGAGGATAATATTATGAGAAGAATAACATATTTAATTGATGATAAAGTAGGATTTGAAAAATTGTTAAAGAAGAAAAAACCACAGTTATCTGAAGAAGAACTACAAAAAAGATTAGATGATATAAAAGGATTTTCCGCTTATTATACTTTACAAGAAAATAAAAGTGATATGAGATATTCTCTTGAAGACTTAAACGGAAAAAGAATTAATATAAATAATTTAAACGGATATGAAAATATGTATTTGAATGAGTGCTTTGATTGTTTTATAAAGAAAAGAAAAATACCAGCAGAGTATAAAGATTTTATCAAGATTTTAGATAAACCAAAAGAAATGAATTTTGGACATAATGTTAGATACGAAATATTTCAATGTTATGCAAAGAAGAATAATATAAAAGGAACAGCAACTGAATATATTAATTTTGTAGACAATAAATATAATGGTAGAGAAGATCATACAATAAAAAGTATGTATGAATCATTTTATAATTATTTAGAAACAAATACAGAAAAATTGGATATTTTAAAAAATGCACTAACCCCAATTTTACCCATAGAATATATAAACGAATTAGACACAGAAGATATAGTAGAATGGGCTTTAGAAGAAAAAGCACAACTTAATATAAGTGATAAAGAATTACAAATTAGGTTGAATAATTTATTAGATGCAAATATGGAAACTAATTCAAATGATTGTGATAATGAAGAGGAAGAAGAAATGTAAAAAATATTTCAAAGGGAAAAAAAAGGGAATTGTTTTTTTAAAATAATAAATATATAATCTAGTTATTCCAAAATTATTCTTGAGTAGTTTTATATATTCTATCAAAGAATATCTCTCCTTTCATTTATTTTTTTAAAAGAAGACATCAATAAAAGGTGTCTTCTTTTTTAACAAAGTAATATAGAATATTTTACCTATATAACTTGGTTTTTATCTTATGTATAAATTTGGAAATCCTTGTTATTATAATATTAACTATAATAATGAGGAGTAATTTAAATGACAAGCAAATATGAAAAAGAAAAATTAAAAATAGTTGGACAAAACTATCAAAAAGCAAGGATTGCTAATGGAATTACACAAGAGGTAGCAGCAGAAGTGCCAGAATTGTCACCATCATATTTATCAGATCTTGAACGAGGAAAATCACTTGGAAGCATTCACACATTGATTTCATTGTGTAATCTATATAAAATCACACCGAACGATATTTTGAAGCCTTTAATCAATTTTGATATAAATTTAACCAATTCACTCTTAGTAGGATTTAATTCGTTGAATGAAACGAATCAAGAAGTTATTAGTGAAATGATAAGAGTTTTAAATGAGAAACAAATAAAGGATAAGAGTTAATACTCTTATTTTTTTGTGTAATATAAGTATCATATCCATAATAATAGGGGAAAATTTCCATTTTTTGTTTTTCTTCTATTGAATAAAATGTAAAAATAAAGTATAATTGTATGAAAATGGTATTTTATAAGTTTTTATATCATTTACGAAAGAATAATAGGAGGAACACAAATGAGTTTAAATAATACTAATAATACAATATTAGTTGGAATAATTGTAAGTGAAAAGACATTTAGTCACGAAATGTATGGAGAAATATTTTATAATTTTAATGTAGAAGTAAAGAGATTAAGTGATGAAAAAGATATTATTCCTGTAACAGCTTCAGAAGTGTTGATAGATAGCAGATTTGGTATAGGAACAAAAATATTAGTAAAAGGTCAATTTAGATCCTACAATACCACAGAAGAGGAGAAAAATAAATTAAAATTAACAATATTTGCAAAAGATATTTTTTATAATGAAGAAGTTGATGAACAAATAAAAGAAAATAAAGAACAAACATTAAATCAAGTGAATTTAATAGGATATATCTGTAAAAAACCTATATATCGAGAAACACCAAAAGGAAGGGAAATTACAGATTTATTATTAGCTGTAAACCGAGCATATAACAAATCAGATTACATTCCTGCTATAACTTGGGGAAGAATGGCAAGAATGTGCAAAAAGTTTGAAGTAGGTACTGAAGTAAGTGTAACTGGAAGATTCCAATCAAGAGAGTATGAAAAAAAGTGTGATAATGGAAAGACAGAAATAAAGACAGCTTACGAATTATCTGTTATGTTAATAGAAGAAAATGTAAGAAAGGAAGTATAAATGGAAGTAAAAGAAAACGATTTAATAAAAGAAAATGGAGAAAAATTAAAGGAAATGGTTAAAAATAAATGTTCTTATGAAGAATTATGGAATCAAAGTAAAATTATAGATGAATTATTAGTAAAAAAAATGAATGATAACTTAAAAAGTAAAACTAATAAATAAATTTCTAGGAGTGACCAAATTGAATGAAAAATTAGAATTTAAAGACAAAAAAATTAGCAGAGAAGATTTAAATAGAATACTAGAAGCTGGAATTTTATCACCTACAGCAAAAAGTTTACAACCACAAAAAATATATGTTATTGAATCTAAAGAAGGATTGAATAAAATACAAAAGATAACTAATCGTAAATCACCAACTGTATTAATGGTTTGTGGAGATGCAGAAAAATGTTACAGAGAAAATCATGCAATATCATATTTACAAGATTGTCTCTTAGTATCAATTCATATGATATTAGAAGCTACATATTTAGGTATTGATAATATATATGATAGATACCTTGATTTTGGAAATAAATTAGAAAAAGCATTTAAATTAGATATTAATAGTATGCCTGTAAGTTTAATTTACTTAGGTTATAAAACAGATGATTCAATAGGTTGGAAAGCAAGTGATTTCACTTGTAATTTATTGCCTAAACGAAAAAAGGACATTAACGAAATTGTAAAATATATTTAATTAAACAAAGGATGATAGAAAATGCACATTGATTTAACAGAGAAAATGATTGTCGAATTGTATGAAAGTTTATCAAATAAAATAGTTGAAGATTTAGGAAAAAAATACAATAAAAAAGAAAAACTAATTAGGCTAATGATAAATTTCGCAATATTAGAAGGATATAATGTGTTAGAAGCAAAAGAACTGATAGAACAGTTTGAAATTATAAAAAAAGATAATAAAATTAAACAAAGAACAAATTGTATCAAAAGAGAGAAGAAGTTTGTATGAGCAAATTTAGAATACCTAAGATACCATCCTCAGAACAACGAACTATTAGATTTCCAGATGACTTAATTGAAGAAGTAGAAAAATATATTGAAGGAACAGATTACACATTTAGTTCCTTTATTAGAAAAGCAGTAGAAATGGCTTTAAAGGATTTAGAAGAACAAGAGATAGAAAACCATAATAAACAGAATAACAAAGAAGAGTAGAGGGAGTTATGAAAAGCGATATAGAAGAAATAATTAATTTAGTACAAAACAAATACAATCAAAATCTTATACTTAATATTGATGAAGATAATACAGATTTATGTATGATAATTCAGAGTATAGAACCAGAATATAGAATGATGTTTTTTATGATATATATAAGTTTTTAGATGAAAAAGATTATTGCATAGGACTAAAAGAATCTTATATAAGAACAGAAGGAATAAATACTAAAAATGCAAAATTATCTTTAAAAGAAACATTAAATTTATTTAAAATGGCAGATGCTAAAACATTAATGAAAGAAGATTATAATAAATTTTTAGAATTACCAGAAGAAGTAGAAATCTACAGAGGAACTACAAATAGAGAATATATACCTGCAATATCATGGACAATTGATAAAAAAAGAGCTATTTGGTTTTATCAAAAGTACGAAAAGGTAGGTACAGTATTTAAAGCAAAAATAAAAAAAGAAGATATAATATGTTATTTAGATGAAACAGCATGTGGAGAAAAAGAAGTAATAGTAGACTATGAAAATATATATGATGTTGAAGAACTAAAAAAAGACGAGATTAATCAAAAAGTTACTATTAATAATGAAGAAAAATTTGTTGTTAATACAGATTATGTGGTAGTAGCTACACAATACTTATTAAATAGTCTTGCTCAATTTGGAATTTTACCAAAAAAAGAATTAGCTGAAGAAATATATAAAACTTATCAATATATGGGAAAATATAAATCAAAATACATTTTACAATTTCCATCAAATCAAAGTATTGAACTAGGAGATTTCATAAATCAACTTGAAAAAGATTTTAATAATCAAGAAATATTGTAAAGGGAAAAATTTGGGAATTGAAATATATATAATTAAATAATATGATGTTAATGCAAAGAAAGTGTCAAGAAATTGGCACTTTCTTTTTGCAAATAAAAGAAAAGGAGGACTTTATGTGAAAGTTAAAAAGTTATTAATAGTAGGAACATCTTTATTAATGTTACTAGCACAAACAAAAGTGAATGCTTACACAGAATATCCACTAAAAGAAGAGAATAACAGTTTTACAAAAAGTATAGAAGCAAATTTGTCAGAAGAAGATGAAGTTGTAGAATTATTGAATCATAATATCGTAATCAATTCTAATACTTATGCTATTGCAACAATAGAAAAAACAAAAAATGAAGATGAAACAAAACAAGTATCTGAACAAAAGAAAGAAACTTTAAAGTCAAGAGACCAAAATTATATTAAGAAATATTTTGGAGAAAAGTATGACTATGAAGATGAAGAGGGATATAGAGGGAATATTCCAATATCACATATTAATATTAATACGATAAGTCATGGCAAATATCAAGAACTTAGAGAAAAGAAAATAGAGTTTAATAAGTATTCTCAAAATGATTTAAATAATATTAAGAAAGAAATAACAGAGGAAAATGATACTTACTATTTAATTAATGTGGATTGGCAAATTGAAGATACAGAAGTAATTGATAATCAAGAAGTTCCAAAAACTTATAAGGGAACAATGATATATCAAACAGTTGTAGAAATAAATAATCCTAACGAATATGAAATTACAGTTACATATACAGGAGATGTTAGTAAAGAAAGCACAGAATATACTTATAAAGCTGTATATAACAAAGTAGTAAATAAACCAATAGAAGAACCGCAAATTATAGAAGAAAACAACACAGTTCCAGTCATTGTAATAAGTGGTATGGGAATTGGACTAGCAGCATTAATCTTTTTATTATTAAGTGGAAATGCAGTTATTTATAATAAGACAGATTCTGGATATAAAGTATTAAAAAGTTTTAGATTATCAAAAGAACAAAAAAATATTATAGATATAAGTAAATATAACTATAAAATAAATAGCAATATATATAGTTTGAAATTAAAGAAATCTATATATGAAAAGTTAAAAGGAAAAATAGTTTATGTAAAAATAGAAAATATATCTAAACCAGTAACAATCAACAATAGATAT
>CAQOYX010000002.1:0-28250 GCA_948852375.1 uncultured Clostridia bacterium | reverse complement strand
TAATTTGAAGAGGAGGAAAATAAAATGGCCAAAAGTAAAAAAAATAAAGTACAAGAAAACCACAAAGAAGAAACTAATGTACAAGGCGAAAAAATTGAGAATCAAGAAGTTGTAGAAGAGAAAACAGAAGAACAAAAAGAAAAGGAAAAACTATCTAAAGACATAAAAAATTTCATTGCAGATATTAAGGACTTTGTTACAGGATATGAGAAATATCATAATATTATGAAAATTAATCCATTAAAGGAGACATTATCTCAATTACAAAAAAGAGAGAATTTAGAGGTAGATGACAAAAAATATTTAGCTCAAATAAATAGAACTATTTATGCCAAAACTTTAAGAAGTGGAGAAAGAATGCCTGAACATCCAGGTACATTAATGTTTAGATCTTTAGAAGAAAAAGTAAAAAGACTATCAGAAATAGCAGAATCATATGGAGAACTTAATTATATTACAACCATTGATGATGTAACCAAAGAAGAATTTTACTGTATAAAAGAAAAAGTAGTAGACGATAAATTAGTTATTGAAGATGCTCTAAAAATAACCAATGTTGGAGGAGCATATCTAGCTGAAGCTATGGAAGAACAAGAAATAAATGAAATTAAAGAAAAATATAAAGAAGAAATAAGTTGTGATGAATTAAATGTATTTAAGAAAGAAATTAAAAATGATCCTAATTATGCTTTAAATTATTATTCAAAGATTTGTGAAAACAGAAAACTAGAAGCACAAGACAAAAATAAAGAGTTGGACCAAATTGAAGAAGAAGTTGCAGAAGCATAGGAAAATTAAATGGTTAATTATACAGAGTTTAAAAAGATAAAAGAAAAGTTAGGAGAAAAAGCGGATTATAAAGAATTTGTTAATGTACAAAAATATTTAGATGAAAATCCAAATTTGCTCCTAACTAATTTATATTATAACAAAGAAAATTGGGATCAGTTTGAAAAATGGAAATTTGATAATGAAATAAAAAACAAAAAAGTATTTGCAGTTGTATATAAAGATAATCAAATGCAAATAGATTATTTAAAGATTGAACCATATAAGTTTGAAAGATATACAGATGGTTTAAGTATCTATCATAAGGAGAATCAATTATTTCTAACATTAGAAGACGCTAAGAAATCACTATGGAATTATAGAAGCGGTTATATATATACTAAGGCAACACAAGAATATATGGATTCAATAGAAAAAGACAAAAAGGAACTTATAAAAGAGTATTATGGGAAAAGCGATTTAGAGTGTGTATGGTTCAATAAAGTAAAAGAATTAAATGAAAATAAAGCGATTGAAAAAATATATGAAGTTTATACAGAAGAATTTTTGGGTGCTTGGTATTTAATTAAAGACATTGAACAAAACAGATATATTGTTAAACATAAGACAAATGATGTAAATACAAAATTTGGAATGAATGATTATTTATTAGAAAATGATTACGAAAGAATAGAAAGCAAAGAATTAGATATTACACAATATGACTTTAATACAAAACAAAAATATGGACAAATGATTTTTGATTATTTAATTGAATTTAAAAATAAAGTTGAAAAAGATTACTTTAAACTAGGTTTAAACACAATAGATATAATTGAAAAATTTTTGGAAGATTATAATACAACAATATATGAAAGAACAAAAGAATATATAAGTCCACTTAGTAAGTTAAAAGAAGATTTAGAACTACAAGAATGTTTTATTAGACATGTTAAATTTGATATTAAATGTAATATTAGAGATGAATTAAATAGTTTAAATTTCACAAAAAATAATGCTTACATAAATGAAGAAAATATAGAAGAGTTTATATGTGAATTTACACAAAAAGCAATATATGGAGAAAATGATGAAATGCTTGAAAATGAGGAGGGAGAAAATGAACAATAATTTTGATTTTGATTTTTGGAAAAGAGAATTCAAAAGGAGATTTGAACTAAATGAAATTACAGGTCAAATGTTAGATAATTTTATCTATTATAATCCTGAAATGGCAAAAAGATATATTATAGATGTATATCAACAAAAAGTATATAAATGTGATATTTTGGACAAATATTGCGATAGATATGATTCGGAAAAAATAAATTCTATTTTAAAGCAAATTGAATTTGATGAACTAACAGAGGAAGAAATACAAGAATATGAAATTAAAAAATCAGAAGAAGAGGAAAATCAGGAACTATGAGTTATAAAGAAAATTTTAAACAACAATTAAACAGTTTAAAAGAACAAATAAGAAATTGCAAAGATGAAGAATTTAATAGTTTAGTATATCAATATAATTTTTATCAACTAGTAAGTAATACATTAGAAAATGAAATGATAGAAGTAGATAAATATAAAAGTGTTTTAGAAAGCAAGAATCTTTTAATAAAATTATATAACAAATTTATGAATTGGATAGATGCTCCAAGTATGGTTGATGAAACAGTATTAGAAGACTTTTTAAAGGAAATTGAACTTGAAAACAGAGATATAGCAATCAATTTAAAATTGATTAATAAAATTGCTGATATTTTCTGTGGGTATTATACCGAAAACTATTTAAAAAATACATTCAAAGAAGAAATTATAGAAGAAGCCAGTAAAAACAAGATTCCATATAAAGTGTTACAACATTTATATAATCTATATGAGGACAGCCTACCTAGATGTGAAGAAGAATATATAGAAAAAATAAAAGACATTTTGTATGAAGCAGAAGACTACTATTTTGGAAATGAATATAGTAGAGAAACAATAAAATATTTAATCTATCAAGATACATATTTAGAGGTTTATAAAGAATATAAAGAATTGAAAAAAGCAATAGAAAAATTTAATAATTCTAATGAAAAAGAGCAAGAAAGAATTGTAGAAAATACTCTTGAAATAAATTATTTAATGTTTAAAGAAGATTTAAAACAAGGATGTACTTTTATTCATAATGAAAGCAGCACAATGTCTGTTGAAAAAACTAATAATGGAAATCTAGTTTTAGTTGACTTAATTGATATTTACAATGGAACACAATTAATAGAAAATGATATGAAGTTAAACAACTTTTTAAATATAGTGGAAGATATTGCAATATTTAAAGAAATAGCAAGACTAACAGAAGAACTAAATAGTGAAAATAACACCGATATTTTTAATAAAATTGAACATTTAAAAGCAGAATTTAAAGAATTCAAAACAGTTAATGGCTTAGAAGAAATGGAGGAAGAGAGTATATGACCAATGTGTATGAAATTGACTTGAATGAAGAAGAAACAATAAGGTATTATGCAAATAAATTTGTTGAAGATGCACTAGAAGATTGTAGCGAATTTAATTATTGTTTATCTATAGACCAAAACTATGAGCATAGAGAATTTATCATAAATCATAAAGAACAAATACTAGATAGAATAAAAAAAGATGAAAGAGTTGCTGATGTATATATAGATGAAGAAGATGAGAAATTATCATTTGATATGGTCTTTTGGATTGATTATTGTCCATATTATTATGAAGAAAGTAACATTTGTATATCAGATGAAATAAATAATTTAAAGCTATTTGAAAAAGAAATATTAAATGGTGTTTCAAACCATAAAGGAGTTACAACAACAAGAGAGGTTTTAAGACATTTTATTGATTCAATATTAGATAAATATCACAGATTAAGTGATGAGTTTAAGGATAATGTTTATTATAACCTAAAAGAACATATATGCAATACAGGATTTAATGAAAAATATATAGAGAAGTATGAAGTATATATTGATAGGAATAATGCAGAAGAATTAATTGAAGGATAGAAAATGAAATTGATAAATTATATATCAAAAAAAATTCTAATATTAAACAAATTACATATTACCAGTTTTTAGAGATATTAAACAAACATAATAAAGAAATTCAATTTAAACCTAATGAATTAGGAAAATTTATCACAAAAGAAAATGGCATTTATTTAGGAATAAATAATGTAAATGGTGAAATGAAAATGCAGGATTTTGATAATATTGAAAAATGTTTGAATTATCTAAATAAAGATTTAGAATATGCAGAAAACATAGAAGATGAAGAAAGTGAGGAATTATAATATGTCAAAAAGATTAGAATTTGAATTATATGACCAATTAACACCACAACAAAGAATTCATTTGCAGGATTTTCAATATATTAATGCTATAAGAAGTGCAAGTGAAAAAAAATTTACAGAAGAAGAGCAAAATAGATTATTTGTAGTTATAGATTATGTATGTTCAGAAAATTCGACAGAAACAAGCAATATAACAGTAGCAGATGAAATTGTAAAAGCATATACAGATGGAGATGTCACATTAGATACATTAGAAAAAGCAAAAGCAACAGAAATACTAGATGCTGCAATCGGAATAGGATCTTTTGAAAGTTTAGAAGAAGAGGTAGATGAGGAGGAAGAAGAAATTGAATAAAAGATTCGATATTAATTACGATTACAATATAAACAAATTTATAATTTTAAACCTTAAAGAATTGAAAATAATTGTTACTAATGAAAATATTGATTTTGACATAACAAATGAAACAATTACATCTGGAGCATATGGTGATTTACAACAAGACTTAGAAAAATTATTAGATAATAGTAAATACTCAAATTTATTATTAAATATGGAAAACTTATATATAAATAAAAGCAATGAGAATATTAAATTGAATTTAAATATTTATAAAGAAATTAAATGCAAAAATCTTAAACAGTTTAAAGATAAAATTAAAGATATTACAAATCAATACTACAGTAATGAAGAACTAATTAACAATTGTTTTAATTATGAAGAATTAAAGGACATGCTAACAAAAGAGATTTATACAAAAGATGATTATAGAAAAATAGAAGAAAGATACAAAATTAAATTAGATACTGGAAGATATTTAGTAGTAGGTATAAAAGGAGAAAAAGAGGAGGATGAAGTTTTATGAAAAAGAAAATTATGATTTTTGCTATTATATTAATTGTTATACTTGGAGGAATAGGAACATATTTGCTAATTAATAGAAATAATAATAGCAAAACTGAAAATGAGATTATAGAAGAGGTAATAGACGAAAAAACTGAAACGATATTAGCAGAAGAAAATACAGATGTAATAGGACATTTAAAAATAGATAGTATTGGATTAAATGGTCCTATAAAAGATGGAACAGAATTAAGTATTCTAAAAACAGGAATAGGGCATTTTAAAGATACACCATATTTCAGCGGTAACATATGCTTTGCAGCACATAACAGAGGATATAATCAAAACTTTTTTGAAAGATTAAATGAAGTAAAAAAAGGAGATAAAGTTGAATATATAACAAAATATGAAACACAAGAATATTACATATCTGAAATAAAAGAAATAAGTGAAACAGATTTAACAGTATTAAATCCAACAGAAGAAGATCAAATAACAATGATAACTTGTATAAAAAATCAAAGAGAAAAAAGATTATGTGTAATAGCAAGTAAGCAATAAGCCTTGCTTTGACTAATTACGATTTTCCTCCCTTTGAAAGTATATTGTATAAACAAAAAACTGTAAAGGTTAAAATGAATAGGCTTTGCCTAACCTTTACAGTTTTTCATTTATACATTTTTGTCAATTAAGAGGAAACTCGAAATTAAATAGTCAAAGGAGTGATTGCTATGAAGAAGCAAGGCAAGAAAATTTTAAAAGGTAGTTTAATTATTACCATTATTGTAGGTGTTATTATTTTATTAACTGTAGGGGGAATGTATCTTATTTCAGAAAGTAAAGAAGCTCCAGGTGTAGCTACTGAAGTTTTTGAAGAAAGTCAAAATCCTAAAGAAGAAACACAAGATGAAGAAATTGTTGTAGATATTTCAGAAAAAGAAATGGAAACAGAAGTTGAAAATACTCCAGAAGAAAATATATCTACTAACGAAGAAATTCCAGTTGTTCAAGAAAAAGCAAAAGAAGAAATAAAAGCGAATACAAAAAGTACATCAGTAGTAAATAATGATAAAAAAGATGTAACTGTTAATAAAAATAAACAAGAAACACCTAAACAGGAAAAAGTAGAAAATCCAACTGTCACAACAACTACTAGTACAGTACCAACGAATCCTGTAAAAAAAGAAGATACTAATAAAGCACCAGAGGTAGAACCACCAAAAGTAAAAGAAGAACCTAAGAAAGATGTTCACACATATAAATATAATGCAACTATAACAGAAAAAATTAAACAAGATATTAAAAATAATGAATCTACTTATATGAAACAATATGGCTATACTATCGTAATTGATGAGAGTATAGTAACTCAAACGAACCAATTTACTTATACAAACAATAGGGTAAAAAATATGATAATAAACAAATTTGGAACAATCAGGATTTATGCAAGGGATTATTATCTTAATGGAAATTACATGTACACAGAAGCATATATCATTTAAGCCACATAATTTTGATGAGGGAAAAATTTGGGAATTGATTATATAAAATCTCCCCTATATAATGGTAACATCAAAAAAGTCAATAGACAAAGCAATGCTTTGAGCTGTTGGCTTTTTATTTAAGTAAGAAAATTACTTAAATATATGAGATGAGGGAGGTTTTATTAAAATGAAAAAAACATTAAAAAAAGTAGTATGTGTACTTTTAATTATTATGTATTTATTACCAGTTTTTCAAAATGTATCACTAGCAGCAACAGAAATTAAAGAAGCTAATATTATTTATGACCACGACTGTGGACATCACTTGCAATATTGGCATAACAATATGTGGTACTATGTAACTGTTAGTTATGTACAATATCAAGCACCAAATGGACAATATTATCCAGCCTATTGTTTGAACCCTGAACGAGATGGAGTAGGACCAGATATACCAAACTATAGTGTTTCAATAGATAATATTATGAATGATGTTAGAGTGTGGAGAGTAGCAGTAAACGGTTATCCATATAAAACAGCAGCAGAAATTGGAGTAGACAATAACGATGATGCTTTTGTTGCGACAAAACATGCGATTTATAGCATAATAAGAGATACTGATGTAAGATCTTTTTATCATGCAGGAGATGAAAGAGGAGAGAAAATACTTAATGCTATTGATAGATTGGTTAATATTGGTAGAAATGGAACAGAAACACCAGGAGATGCTAGAGTAACAATAAGCAAACAAGGGGATTTTACACAAGATAGTAATTCTAATTATTATTCTCAAACTTATTCAGTATCAAGTAGTGTACAAATGGGAAATTATACAGTTACTAATATAGCAGGATTTCCAGAAGGTACTGTTGTAACAGATATGAATAATAATCCAAGAACTACATTTAATGCTGGAGAAACATTTAAAATATTAGTGCAAAAAACAAATTTAAGAACAGATTTAAATGGTATTGTAAGTGTTCAAGCAAAATGTAAAACATATCCTGTATTTTTTGGAAAAAGTCCTAGTGATGAATGGCAAAATTACCTAGTTACTTTTGATCCATATGGAGATAGTTCAGGAGTAGCAACATTAGAAGTAAAAGCAGAAGGAAAATTCGATTTAGAAAAGGTTAGTGCAAAAAATAATATTTGGACTGGTAATGTTGTAGGAAGTGCTGTACCAGGTGCTGAATACACTATTAAGAATTTAGCTGGAGAAGTTGTAAAAACAGTTATTACAAACCAAGAGGGAAAAGCACAACTATCATTACCTATTGGCCGATATACTATTCAAGAAACCAATAGCCCTAATTTTTTCAAAAAAGATTCTAAGGTATATGAATTTGAAATTACATATCATGGAGAAGTGTCTAATTTTAAGGTAAAAGAAAGTGTTGTAGAAGGTGGATATTTTTCTGCTAAAAAAACAGCTAGTCTTAATAATGTTTGGACAGGTCATAAAGTAAATGATCCAGTTGCTGGTGCAACATATGGAATCTATAATTTAGATGGAACAATAGTAGACTTTAATGGAGAAAAAGCAATCAAAAAAAGTGGAGCAGACGGTATGATTTTCAATAGATATAAGCTAAAACTAGGCGATTATTATATGCAGGAAATAGAACCAGCACCATATTTCCACAAAGATGAAACGAAACACTATTTTACTGTTGGAGAAAATGAAGCAGTAGTTAATTTAGATGTGCAAAATAGGTCTGAAGAAGGTGGATATGTTAATCTTAAAAAAGTAAGTGGAGGGAATAATTTATGGACAGGACATATTGAAGGACAACCAGTTGCTAATGCTACATATAGAATTGAATCCCTAGACAAAGATTGGCATATTGATGTTACAACGAATGAAAAAGGCGAAATTAATGAACCAAACTTTACAAGTAATGATATAGAACTTGCTTTAGGAAATTACAAATGCTATGAAATTTCAGCTCCAAATCGGATTTAAGGTAAATGATGAAGAAAAATATTTTTCATTAGATAAAAACGAAGAATCTATTAAAATTAGTTTAAAAGACATTCCAGAAGAAGCTGGAGAAGTTCAAGTTACAAAAACAGCAGCAGATTACAACTATAAAAATGATGTAAAAAAAGGTGAGCCTGTTGTTGGTGCAATTTATAAGATTTACAATGTTGAAGATAATAAAGAAGTTGCAACATTAACTACCACAAAGGATGGAACAACTAATAAAGTAGTTCTTGGAAAAGGAAGCTATTGTATCAAAGAAACTTGGGTAAATGAGGACTGGATACTTAATGAAGAACCAGTATATTTTACAATAGACAAAAATGAAGATAATAAATACTTTAATTTTACTAATGAACCAGTTCCAGTTGGATTTTTAAATATAAATAAAACGGTATTAGAAGACAATACATTGAATAGAGATCCAGCAGGTATGCCATTAGAGGGTGTTGAATTTGAATTAAGAGATTCAGAAGATAATGTTTTATTAACCTTAGTAACCGATAAAAATGGAAAATTTAGTGAAGATATTATGCTTGATAAAGGCACTTATTATTTGTGGGAAACAAAATGTCCAGATTTTTATGTAAAGAAAGAAGAACCTGATGTATTTGAAATAACAGAGAATGGACAAAAAGTTATTATAGATATAAAAAACAAACCAGCAGAAGCAAAAATTGAAGTAGAAAAAACAGGAATTATCCAGGCACAACCAAATGATGAAATTCGTTATGACTTCAATACAGTTGCTAACAATTCTAATGTACCAGTAGACAATTTCACTATGACAGATAACTTACCTACAGATTATATTGAAATGAAAAAATTGTTCACAGGAATTTACTCACATGAATTAAACTTTAATGTATTATATAAAACTAATTTAACAGATGATTATGTTTTATTTAAAGAAAACCTAAATTCAAAAGTAAATAACTATGTTGATTTTGAAGAAATTGAATTAAAAGAAGGAGAATATGTTACTGATTTTAGATTATCATTTGGTACAGTTCCAGTAGGATTTAAAGCAGAAATAACTCCATTCATGTTCGCAAAAGTAAAATCAACTGTTAAGCCTGATGATAAATGGACTAATGAAGTTTCATTAACAGCAACATATTTAGATGTTCCACTAGAAGATAGAGATGAATGGACAACTATCAGTTATGGTAAAGAATTAGAAATTAAAAAACTACCTAGAACAGGTAGGTAAAAAAGAGAGGAGTAACAAAATGGGGAATTCAGAAGGAATTAATAAAAAAGTAATTGTAGTTATTCTCATAATAGTGCTACTATTAGGCACTATTATGATGATAAACATATTTAATAAAAGTGATGATAGTACTAAAGATAATAATATAAGTAATACAACTAATATAAAAGATAATAAATCAATGGATATTAATAATATAGAAAATGTTAATTCAATAGAAAACAATGAAACAACAATAGAAAATGAAGAAGATGACTTAATAATTGTTACAAATCAATTTTCATCTTTAGAGCAAGAAAATACAAATGGGTTAATTAAAGTAAATGTAAGTGGCTATAAAGGGGATATTTATACTCCTTCTGGTAATACATATAATCCCAATATTAACAAAAAACCAGTTACTATTATAGATAATCAAACAGATAAAACAGCACCTACTATAAATGTTACTTATAGTAAACAAGATATAACTAATGAAAATGTTATTGTAACATTAAGATTTAATGAGCAAGTAAGTAATATAACTAGTGGATATACATTAGCAGAAGATAGAATGAGTGCTTATAAAGAATATAAAGAAAATACTTCAGAAGAAGTTAAAGTATATGATTTGGCAGGGAACAAAGCAACTACTAAAATAGAAATTAAAAACATCGACAAAGTAAAACCACAAGTAGCAAAAGTATCAGATTCGATATTTGCATCTAAAAAAATTCAAACTAAATTAACGATGGCAGATAATGAATCAGGTATTAACTTAAATGGTTGCAAATATAAAATTGACAATAAAGAAGAAATGAAAGATGAGAGCAATTATACTAAAATTACAGATTTAACATCATTAATAGAAAAAACAGTTGATAATGATGGAGTATATTATTTACATGTTATTTCAATGGACAATGCTGGAAATGTAAGAAAAGACACAATCAAATTAATTGTTGATACAGTAATGCCAACACTTCATATTAAATATTCAAATACAGCAATTACTAATAAAGATGTAGTGGTTACAATTACATCAAACAAAGAAATGCAAGAAGTATCAGACTGGAAATCAAATAAAACTAAAACTGTATTTACAAAAACTTATTCAAAAAATATAGATGAGGAAGTAGAATTTACAGATTTAGTAGGAAGAAAAATAAAAGCTCATATAAGAATAAATAATATAGATAAAGTAGAACCAGTAGAGCCAAAACTATCTCAAAATGTATTTAATACAAGACCTATTGATAATTCTAAAAATATAGACATTACTCTAACAGCTAACATAAGCGATAATGAAGGTGGTTCTGGACTAAATTTAAGTAAATGTAAATATGTATTGAATCAAAGTAAAGATACTCCAAGCAACTTTAATTCAGCAGCTACATTTACAAAACAAGACCAAACATTATATTTTACAATAAAAGAGAATTCTACTTATTATTTACATATTCAATTAGTTGACAATGCAGGCAATGAAAGAGTAACAACACAAACAATTATTAGTGATACTTTGAACCCTGTTGTTACAAGAGAATATAATATTAAAGAACACACAAACAAAAATGTTATTGTAACAATTAAATCTAATGAAACACTAAAAGGAACAGAGGGCTGGGAAGTTTATGATAACGGAAAAACTTTGAGAAAAGAGTTTAACAAAAATATTGGAAGAACAATTTATACATTTTATGATTTAGGAGGAAATCCTGTTTCTGTAGATGTAACTATTTCTAATATTGATCAAGATAAACCAAACGATTCTGTAATTAATAAAAATACATTCAATACAAAAGAGTTTGATGTAGTAACTAGAATTTCAGATGTTGGATTTGGATTGAATTTAGAAGAATGTAAATATATTCTATCTTCAAATGAAAAAGCTAATTTTGAAGGAGCAACTACATTTAAGAGTGAAAATGAAACATTAAAATTGAAAGTAGAACAAGATGGAATTTATTATTTACATACATTCTTAAAAGATGAAGTTGGAAACGAAAAAACTACAACTCATAAAATTATAGTAGATTCAACAAAACCAGAATTAGAGATTTCATATAGCAATACTCAAATTACTAATGAAAATGTAACAGTAACAATAAAAGCTAATGAGGAGATACAACCAGTATCTGGTTGGAATTTATCTTTAGATAAAAGACAATTAAGTAAAACATTTTCAGCTAATACAAATACTAATGTTGCAGTAAGAGATATAGCAGGAAATGAATCAACTGCTAAAATAGAAATTAATAATATTGATAAAACTAACCCAGAAATTGAAATAAATTATTCAACAACTTCACAAACAATAGATTCAGTAACAGTAACAATAAAAGCAAATGAAAGAATACAAGGAATTGAAGGTTGGACTTTATCAAATGATGAAACAACTTTAACTAAAGTATTTGATGAAAATGATACTCAAACAGTAACAATTAGAGATATTGCAGGAAATACAATAACAAAAAGTATTGTTGTTGCAAATATTATATAGATTTTAAAGGGCAGTACAATACTGTCCTTTAAAAATAGGTAGGTGATAAAATTGAATAAAGAAGAATATAAAAAGATACTTAATCGGATTAAGAATATTTGAACCAATTCCAGAAGAAGCAAAGAAGTTTGTTGAAGATGAGTATTTAAGGTTATTTAGAACAAATAATATAAGCGAAGAACTAAAAGAAAAATATAAATTAATATTAAAAAATGTTTTTAATGAAAACAAGTATGTTAATTTTGAAGAAAACTGTCAAATAATTAATGCTATTAATGAACTAGAAAAAATTGATAGCAAATTTAAAGCTATAATATTAAAATCAGAATTAAACAATTTAAAACAAGATGAATGCTGTAATTTATATGAATTAAACAAAAAGTATATAGAAGATTATATGGAACTAAAAGATGATATACAAATGTATGAACCAAGAAATGGTCCTAGCTATCCATTGAATCCATTTGAAAATTTAAAAATTATGTTTATGCTTGAAAAAGATGAAAAAGTATTTTCTAAAGATGAAATATTTTTTTGTGGAAAAGAAGAATTGCAACCTAATCTTATAGATGTTTTGAAATATCATTTTGTTCCTGAAGTAATAATAGATATAGAAAAAGCATTAGAGATAAAAATGGATAATATAATAAATGACAAATACGAAGCATATCAATTTGAAGTTGGTGTTTTATTAGATAAAGATGATCCAGAATATGAATGTTATAATGAAGTTTGGGATTATAAAAATGGATATTATAATGAAAATTGGGGATTTACTAAAAAATATGATGAAGCATTAGAATTTATAGATAACTATGTAAAAAATGGAAATAATAATACATATGGAATAATATCTTGCATAAAAGTAAATGAAGAAGAGTTTAACAGTATATACAATGGTAGTTCAGAAATTATTGATATGGATTATGATTTAGGCAATGTGATTTGCAGTAAATATAAAAATAAAGATAATGAAATTATTGAAAATTTTATAGATAAAAATACTAAAATAAATGAGAATGAAGAAGATGAAGAAGAAACAATATAATAGGAGGAACTATAGATGGAAAAGCAGAGAAAAAAACAATGTGAAGAAGGTATAAAAATAATTTGTGCGAAATACAGATTGAAACTTAAAGAAATATCTAATAATGAAATTGCAATATGTGCTAAAAATAGTGCTAAAAAGTGGGTTGAATGGATTAAATTTAATTTTGATAAAGAAAATATTATAGTAAATAAAGAACAATGTAGTTTGTTGTTTTGTGATATACGAGAAGATATTACTCCAGATTTATTACTTGATTTTGTAGCAGACATTAATACTATAGCTCGCAAATTTGATACACATATAAAATTACAAACTATTATTACTGCAAAAGATTGGCAAGAAATTGCAAAGGTTTATGATGCTTATGAAGATAACCGTTACCAAGTTCAATTTAAAGATATTGATTTTAAAAAAGGTGATAAATATTTATACTTTACTATAGTGTATGAGAAAAAAAAGATGAATGGATTGTTTAGAGTACATCATTTAATTAAGGAAGATCTAGTATTAGAATGTATTGATTGTTACTCTAAAAATGAGAGAAATTTTGTTAATGCACATTGGGAAGAAATTGAGGAAAAATTATGTAATTATGTAAAAGAAAAGCAAAACGAAGTAGAAAAACATATAGAAAAGGATATTTTTGAATTAAAACAAATTTATACTAAAACAAGTCAAAATTATGTGTATATCGACAAACAGGATATATTGGATTTCTTTGATTATGATTGTAAATTAATAGAAAAAATTACAAATCAATATGATAATGGAACTCAATATAAATTAGAATTAGAAGTTGACATTAATAAAGAACTATCAGAATTTAGATTATATAGTAAAGCAAAAGAAGAAAAGCAGTATATAAAAAGTTATGAAGGAAAATTAAATTTGGATTCAGTATTATACTTTTTATGTTATTCTAATTATGAAAGTTTTTTAATGGATATAAATGACTCTAATGATATTGAGGAAGAAAACTCCATATGAATAAATAGGGAAAAATTTGGGAATTGAAAACCCCTATATAAAATATTATGATGTTAATATCAAAACTTATAAGTTGCTTGAAAAAGTGACTTGTGAGTTTTTTTATTTATCGCAATGTAGTGTAAAGAACATTCCAGTCTGCTTTGCTGGCGATGTGGGGGCAGTACCCACCTTTGCAACCATTATAATAGGAGGAAAATTGAAGCAAAGAATTTAAGAGTTTTTATAAAACAGTAGAAGGAAATGAAGGAAGTAAATGCAAATATCCTACACGACTTGATACATATGGTTGTGGCTGTCAGCATGATTGCAAATATTGTTATGCAAAATCATTATTAGATTTTAGAAATTTATGGAATCCAAATGATCCGAGTGTAGCTGATACAAGCAAGATAGAGAGAAAAATAAAAAAATTACCTAAAGGAACAATATTGCGATTAGGTCGGAATGACCGATTGTTTCCAACCAATTGAAAAGAAATATAAAGTTACATATAACACGATAAAGCTATTAAATAAGTATGGAATAGGTTATTTAATAGTTACTAAATCAAATTTAATAGCTGATGATGAATATATAAAAATATTAGACAAAAAGTTAGCACATATTCAAATTACAATAACAACTACACAAGATGATTTATCACTTACTTATGAAAAAGCAACTGTTCCAAGTAAACGAATTGAAGCCATTGAAAAATTACAAGAACATGGATTTGATGTACAGGTTAGACTTTCACCATTTATTGAACAATATATAGACTTTGATATTTTAAACAACATTAAATGTGACAAAATTTTAATTGAATTTTTGAGAGTAAATTCATGGATAAAGAGATGGTTTGACTTAGATTATTCTAAATATACTTTAAAACAAAGTGGATATTGTCATTTACAGTTAAAAGATAAGATTAAAATGTTAAAGAAAATAACTGGATTTGAAGAAGTAACAATATGTGAAGATGTTTCTAATCATTATTTGTATTGGAAAAGAAATGTAAATGTAAATAAAGATGATTGTTGCAATTTAAGAAAGGAATAAAATGAATAATATTACTGATTATAAGAAATGTAAAGAAATATTAAAAAAAGATTTTAGTAAGGAAAATAATATAAATAAGTTGCTAATGGATAAAGTTAGTTTAATTGATTCTTACAATTTCACATTTAAGCATGAAGAATATGCAACAACATTAGAATCATTAAAAAGAGGTTTTATTGTTAAAGTGGAAGATGTAGCTGCTAAAGGTTATGTTCCTAAAGATCCTTTCATGTCTGTTAATATACTAAAAGCAAAAGAAGAGATTGATAATAGATTAGATTACCTATACTTTAGTAATGAAAAAGAAGATTTTTTTAATAATGTAAATAAATATGAAGTCGATCTTCTTCATGTTGAAGAAGAAAAACAAGACTATGAAAAAGATGAAATAATGACCTTAGAGGAATTAGGTAGAGAAATTTCGATTGAATTAGCAAATATAATGTTTAATTGCGAATATTCGTGCTGGAAAATCTTCAAGCAAGATACTTTAGAAGATTATAAAGAACAAATGAAAGAAATTATAGAAAATGATAGAGATATTCAAGATATAGCCAAAAGCAACAATACTACTTATGAAAATATCATACAATCCATTGAAGAAGCAAAAGCTAATTTAGAACCAATAAATGAGATAAAAGGCTTTTTTAAGATAAAAGATTTTTACTGTAAATTTCCAGATAAAACTGATAAAAGGTATAAATTACCAGATAACCAAAAACAGTTAAACATTTACATTAAAAAGGAAAAAGAATTAATAAAAGTAAATACCCTATTTGTAAATAAAGAAGATTCAATACGAGACATAAATAAATATGTAAAAGAAATTATGTGCAGACAGATAGGAGAAATATTGCCAGATGGAACAATTGAAAAAGAATATTTTAGGCAAGGTTATATCTATAAGAATTTTGAGAATTTTTATAAACGAGAAGGAATATGCTATGTATCTGAACTTGATGAAAATAATATAAATGATGCAGGTATTACTTTTGAAGGAATATGTGAAGATGTTAGAGATTATTTGGTAGTTAATGGAGTAGATTTAAACAAAGTTCCTTTTGAGGACATTGAAATAATGGCTGAAGATGTTTTTGAACAAGTTGATTGGCAATTTGTATGTTCATTAATTCAAGATGATTGGTTAGAAGGATATTTAGAAGATTTTCCAGATGAATACTTTGTTAATGGTAAAAATGAGGTATTAGAAAATGAATAAAGAAAAGATAGATTTAACTAGTATAGAAGGAATTAAAAAGCAAATAGATATTTTATCTAATCAGTATGAAGAATTAGACAGAGAATATATAGAATATAAAGAAGCTGATATGAACAGAGAAGCAGGAAGAATAGCAAACAAAAAATATAAAATATCCTTAGAACTTGATAATCTAAAATCAAAACTTAAATTGAAAGAATTAGTGGAAAAAGAAAAAAAAGACAAAATATTTTCATTGCAAAGAAGAATTGACATATTTGAAAGGTTTTTAGTTGATAAAGGTTTAATAGATGAATTTGACAGGTATGAATTAGATATAAAAGAAGAGGAAGAAGAATTATGAAATATGAGAACATATTAATATTAAAAGCTAATATGAAAGAAACAGAAATAAGCGAAGAAATTAAAAGAATAAAAGATTATTTAAAAAATCACAATATAAATCTTATTTCATTTGAAAATTTAGGAGAAAAAGCATTATTCTATGAAACTGAAAATAATAAAAATGGATTATATTTTCAAACGATATTTTATACAAATCAAGAAGAAAAAGAAAATTTTGAAAGTTTTATTAAAAATAGTAATAACTTTATAAAGCAAATGACTGTAGAAATAGAAAATTCAAAAGAAATTTTTAAACAAATAAAAGAGCTTAATGAAACATTTCTATTAAAAGGTATTGCTAGTGAAGTTGTTACAAGAATAGAAGATATGAATGAAGATGGAAGGAATATTCCATTAGAATTAGATAACATAGTTGATATAGCAGACAAGATTACAGATCATATCTTCTTTAATGAAACTATGAATGGAATTATAGATAATTATTTAAATGAGTATTATCCAGAAAAGGAAGACACGCAAGACTTGGAGGAGTAATTTTATGATAATTAAAATAGGAAAATTTAATTTTGTGAGTGAGAATAAAGAAGAATTTAGGCTGTTTCAAGATAATAGTTATTCAATGTTTAGTTATTTTTATATGGATGGTAAAGAAGATACTTTATATGTGCATAGTAGAAGTGATTTTGATAAAGAAAATAAAGAATATTATAAATTTGAACAAGAATTATTAAAGAGATATTACATATTAGAGTACAGTTCTTTGATTCATAATAGAATACAAAAATTTATAAGTGATAAGACATTTGAAATATTTAAGAATAATAATTATTCAAGCTACGAGTTATATAAAGACATATCTATAAGAAAATTACAAAGTTTAGATACTGATATAAAATGTAGCCTTTCTTATAATACAAAAATAAATTTCAATACAAGCAAACTTGTTTATGCACTAGATAATGGTGATTCAATAATTTTTGATCCATATACTGAAGAAATACATAATTTAGAAGAACTCTATAAAAAGGGATTATTTGATAATGAAATTAAAGCAGGATTGATTTTAAAAGAAATACAGCATAAGAAAGCTCCAAAATTTATTTTGAAATTGGCAGAGATAAATACTTTTCTTAAAGAAAAGAAAAATGTTAATTTAATATTTAATGATGGAAACAAGATAAAAACAGAAGCAGAACTAGATGAAATATTTAATATATATGGTAAAAAAATTAGTTTGCATTCAAGTAATGAACTTGAAAATTTAAATGCAGTAACTTTTAATAAATCGGAGGTTACAATAAATTCAGAAGATTTTAGTGATATAGAAAAACAAATAATAAGAACAACAGAAGATATTATATTACATAAAGTGGATCAACTGAAAGAAGAATTAAAAGATAAATTTGATAAGTATAGAAATGAAACTGAATATTATATGCCAGATACTATAAAAGAATGTATTGAAAGAATAACAACTTTGGAAAAAAATAATTTTAAAATTGAGCAAGAACAAGAAAAAGAAAAATATCCAGGTTGGTATTCTAAAGAATTTACAAATTTATGGCAAGATTATGAAAGAATTAAAACACTAGAAAATATTGATAATTTAGAAGATATAAAGGATGAAGCTATAAAAACTGAAGATGAAGAACTTAAAAAAATTTATTATATGTTTGGTGGAGAAGAAGATGAAGAAAGTGAGGAGTTATAAAGATGGCCTGTGATTATATAAAAAAATTAGAGATAGATAAAGAAAACAATAAGATAACAGGATATATTGCTGATGGAAATATGACTCCTCTTTCATATCGAAAATGTGAAATGTATAAATGGAAAGAAACATTTGAAGAAAAATATGCTTCATTAATAAGAAGTATTATTTCTCGGAATGCTTCAGTTTTCAGATAGAAGCAATGAACTTTATAAAATTTCTTTTAGTAGCCCATATGATTTGAGAGAAATTAAAAATTATTATAATGATATTGCTGTCTTAGGGGATTTAGGTACATACAAAAAATATGAAAATAAGATAAATGAAATAATAAAAAATGGAACTGGACATAGAGAACTACATATAATTCCATCAGTTTACGAAGAAAGATTTATTTTAAATATTATACCAAACAAATTGAATAACAATTTAAACGAAGTATGTTCTTTATTTAATAGAATGGAAATGGTATTTGAGAAAAGATGCGATTTAACAAAGCAAGACAAGATAGAAATGTTAGATAATGTACTTAAAAGTTTTGATATGAAAGGTAGACCAATATTTGAATTAATAGATAAAGATAATGAAGAATTAAAAGTTTACTTCTATCCAACATTAAAAGATACTAGCAATGAAAATGCTTATTTATCTTACGATATTGTTGTTAAAAATAATCAGTATCAATTAAAATATACTGATACTTCAATGATGATTGGATATTTAACAAATCCAGGAGAAGAAAACCGAATAAAACAATATATGTATGAAATGGGAAAAGAATTTGAAAAAGATATTGCAGCTTTCATGGTAGATGCAGAAGATTTAGCAGATTTACAATGGAAAGCCAAAGACAATTATTTTTATGAAAATTACAGAAGCCCACTTATTGCAATCAGAGAAAATGGAAATATTTTAGAGATAACAAAAGAAAAAGGGAAAATGATAGCCTCAATTTATACAAGTGATAACAATATTGATAAATGTGAATTAATATCTAAAAGGATTTTATCAGATAATTTTAATTTAGATAATATGAAAAGTTTAGAAGAAGTAAAAAATAATTGCTACAGATTGATTGTAGAAGGATTGGAACAACAAATAAATGTAACTGAAGAAGAAACAACTCTATAAAAGTAATAAGGTAAAAAATATAATGAAAGGAAAATCATTTATGAATACTAAAAAAGTAAAAATAATTTCAGCTTGTATAAGTAACTATGAAGGAATGACAGCTTTAGTTGATACAGAAGATAGAGTATATCTTGGAAAGAGTGAAAACTATCATTTTACACCAGGAAAAGAAGCATATTATGACAATGAAGATAATTCACTATGTTTTATAAGTAATAATGATAAAATATTTAGTTTTTTATATAGTTCTGGTTGGGTATTATCTCAAAAAGAAATGCTACAGTATTTTACAATGGAATTGTATGAGGAATTTGATAAATTGCAAAATGGAGTTTTAAAGCAATTTAAAAGAATTCAGGAGATAACTTTTAATGGAAAACCTTTCATAAGTCTTACTGAATTAAGAAAACAAGAGAATTTAAAAGAATCTAAAAGGGATATAAATAATTTTAAATACAATAAAGACTTTAATAAAGAATTTGAAAAAGCTAAAAAAAGATTTAATGATATTTGTATGTGTACAGGAAGAGAACATTTAGTCTTAGATCAAAAAATAGCTTTAGCCAATGGTGCTAAATTAGGACAGCCAGAAGCATATCCAGAAAAATGGACATTAGCTGACCTTGTTGCAGAGAGTGACTTTCAAATGAATTTTAGAAAAGAAATGCTTAAAGAAGCTGATTGTGAAGATAAAATATGGATAAGAAAAGAATTAAATAGATGGAATAATTTTAAAAATCACTATTTACCACTTGTTAAATCTTTGAATATACAATTATTTTGCAATCATTGTAGCTGCTTAGATGTAAATGAAGAAGATACATTGTTTTATAAAGAAAATATAGAAAATAAAATTGATGAGGAAGAAGAATTATGAGTTTAAATTTGAGTGAAAATGAATTTACAGAAAAATATGGATTTGCATTACACGATTTTTATTATAGTTGCATAGATGAGATTATAAATACAGGATATTCCTGTTATAGTCTTAGTGAACTAGCTTATGATATTGCAGGTAAGATATATAAAGAAATAAATGATGACAAGTTTGAAGAAGGTTCAATACTATATAAATTAACAAAAGATACAATTTGGGGAAATAAAATATATACACATAATATTGCAATTCCATATAAAGATTTATATATAACTTTTGAAATAGGTTGGGGAGTTGAAACTTTAAAGATTAAAGATTGGGATATGACATATAAAGAAGAAATAGAAAAAGACAAACAATATGAAGACATTGACTGCCTAGAAGAGGAGATAGTATGAGAAGAATAATGGATTTAGAGAATCCAATGTACAAGAAGAAATACAGAGAAATATATAGAATTCTTTTTACAGCTGATTTAGATAGATTGGTAGACCATTCAACATGGTATATGACAAATCAATATCTGGTAGATAGAAAAACTCCACTTTGGATTATTTGTGAAAGTAAAATTTTAAATAAGAGAATGTGGATAACACATAATTGGGGAAAATTAGAAATAGCAACTGCTCAACTTGATTTAGATATAGATTCATCAGCATATCACGAGAGTTATAAGTATATGCAATTTCAAACACAAAAAGAAATGGCAGAATATTTAGAAAAAATGCTACAACCTTGTTTAGAAGAAAATTCAACACTTGATAATGAAAGTGAGGAAGAAGAAATATGTTGAATAAAGATAGAAAACAAATAGAAAAAAACGATTATGAATTTGATTATTCTCCTGAATCTAATCCATTAAAAGAAAAAAGTGGAATTTTAAGTTTTTGGTGTGATTTAGAGTTTAGCCAACCATTAATTAAAAAACTAGATATTGAAAATATTGCTCAAAAGAATAATTTAAATAAAGATGAGTATGAAATATACTTTGACATTAATGTATTGGAATCAAAAGCTAATATTAGAATAGTTCATTCAGATTCAAATAAAACATTAGAAAAAATAGAATTATACAAAGATGAATATGAAGAATTAAGAGAATATGCTGAAAAATATATACAACATGAATGGGCTGATTTTAATCCTATTGAAAGACCAATAACATTAATAGAATTTTATATTACTAAAGTTTTATATGATGAGAATTTTGAATATGATCCAAATGTTGAGTGTGAAGATTGTTTTATATTAGCAGAAGGAATTAACAAAATAAGGAACTTCTATGAAAAAAACAGTACACGAAATGAGATAATGGATGTTCACAAAATAATGGATATTGATGAAATAATAGATATTCACGAAATAATGGATGTTTACATAGACAGATTAAAAAAAGGTATAATTCTTGATAAACAAAAATTTAGAGAACTAGATGATATAAATCTAGTTAGATCATTTGAAATGCTAATGTTTCAAATAGAAGGTGAAAAATATAGAGAAGAGCATCAAGGTAGAAATAATTTTCCTGATATTATCACAGAAGAAACAGAGGAGGTTTTGTAAAAAATGTCAGTAGAGCTTATTAATAGAATTACATTTAAAAAAGATGGAATATATATAAGTACACATAGTAGCAACGATGATAGCCCATACCATAGTGTTAAGTCCGATTATCTAACTAAAGCATATATAACTGGTGGTATAAATGGGCTAGATAAAGCAGTTATTTCCATGTATTTTAGTAATTGTGATTTTAGAGGAAGTAATGAAAGTATTATGCCATATAGAATAGCAATAGATAAAGCTATGAACGATAATGAATTTATAGAAATTATAAATGAACATCGCAGCTTAGAAAGTAAAGCAATTGATATAGCAAATAGATGGGGAAATTATAAAGATTTAACTAAGGAAGAATCTACAACTATATACAATGAATTTAAACCTAAAGTACAAAAAGCAGAAGATAAGAGAAATGAATTTGTTATTAAGATGATAAAAAAAGAAAGAGGTTCAATAATTAAAAATAGTAAAAAAGAACCTAAAGAATTAAGAGATGGTATATATGAAATCATTCCTATTCATAAAATTGATGAAGGTCATGGAGAAGTATATGATGAATATATGAATTTTAATAGCAATAATGGAACTATTATTTATGAAAGAAGACTTGGTCATCTAACACAATCTCCAGACTATATAAAAATAGGAGAATACATAGATGCCATAGAAAAACATGGAATTGAAAATGTGGATGGTTCAAACAAATTTATTGAATTTATAATGAAATATCCATATATATATCAAAGAGGTTTAGATAATGAATTTAAGAATACATTGAATAGTGAATTAGAGCAAGAAGAGATTGAAGAATTATAAATTTTAGGAGTTAAATATGAAATATAAATATACACATTGGTTAAAAATGAATATTGATACAATTGAAAAAGTTTGGATTAGACTTAAAGAATTTAAAGAAAAATATAATTGTAATATGGAAGTTTTTTATAAAGAAACAAATCTTGTTATTAAATACATTAAATTAGAATGTAATCAATCATATCAAGATTTGGACCTAGATGTTAATTCTATAACGGATGAAGGGTTATGGCACTTATCTCGTAAGCCAAATGATATTTACAAATATAAATATCCAATAGAATACTTTTTTAAAGAATACATAAATGGAGAATGTATTATAGAAAATATAATAAATGAAGAAAATATTGATGAATATAGAGAAAATATTAACAGTAGTTATCAAGACAGTATAAAATTAACTTTGTTAAACATATTAGAAGTTGCACATCCTACTTTATTACAAAGTAATCAAATTACTGAATCTATGTTAGATGAAATTAGCAATAAAATAGCTGAAGATGAAGAATTTAATGACTATGTAGACTCATTAATTCATAATGAAATAGAACAGTATAAAGAAACTAACAATATAGAAGAAGAGGAAGATGAGGAAACTATTTAAAATTGTAGGAGGAATAACTCTATGGAAAAAATAAAATTTAATAGAAATTTAGCAAAAGAAATAATTGATAAAGAAAATGAATTAAAAATCGGTGAACAAATAACATTTTTATACAAAAATACTTGGGATATTACAATAACAAGAGAAGAAGAAAAGTATTCACCATTTCTATTTTCAATTAATGGTAAAAAGATAGGAACAAACGAGACATGGAGTAGAAGATACATAGGAATTAAAGAAGCTCTTTTACATATAGTTAATGATTTTAATGAAAATGCTAGTATAAAAAATAGATATAGCAATATAGAAAAATACTTAAATGAAAAAATCAAATTAATATATAAATATGAAGAAAATAACAATTACTATTATGAAGATGAAAATGAGAATTTATATTGTGAAAATGGAAATCAAAATATAGGTGAAGTACATTTAATGTATTGCTCAAAAGATTACGAAGAACCTATGAGAGAGGTTGAAGATTTGGAAAAATATGAATTAGTGAATAATCCAAAAGATGATCCTAATTATGAAAAAGAAAAAGCCAACCAACATAATTATATGATGTTAGATAGATTAAGAGCTGATTGTGATTATTTTTTAGGTAATGGAAATGGTTTTGTAGGTCATTTATATTATAAAGATGTAGATAAACACATAGCAGAAATGAAAAAAATATATAATTCTTTTTCTGAAGAAGAAAAACCAGAATGGATAAACTTAAAGGACATAGAAAATTATCAAACACAAATGAATGAAATGTTAGAGAAAAATAATGAAGAAGAAATATAGTAAAGTAGGAGGAACATATATGAAAAAATTCCAAATCGAAATAGAAGAAATATCACAAAGAGTAGAAGATATTGAAGCTAACAATTTAGAAGAAGCATTAGAAAAAGTAGAAGATAAATATAATGCTGGTGAAATTGTATTAGATTACGAAGATTTTAAGGATCACGAAGTAAGAGAATATAGAAATTGTGTAAGAGAAGAAGACTTAGTCAGAGATGCTATTATAGATATTAACTTTGGACAAGCAATTATTTTAGAAAAAGAAAAAGACTGGGCTTTAATAAAGAAATTAGGTGTTGAAGAATCTCCATATGTAGTAACTAATGGACTAGGAGTTCATAAAAGTAAAACATATTTTGACTGGTTGCAAGGTTCATATTATACAAGTTTAACTGAAGCGAGTAAAGTCTTTGAAGAAAGAACAGGAATAAACAAGAATTTAAACGATATTATTTTTAATGATTTAGGTGAAAAAACACTAGAAAATCACAATGTTTTAAAATTTGAAAATATTGACACATTATTTGATTATTTAATGGATGATGAAATAAATAAAGAAGACTTAGTTAATATGTTATCAGAAGAAATGAAAAGGGAAATTGCTATAGGATATGTTGATTCGGTTAGAGAAGAAAATGGTAATTTTTATTATGGTAGTGATATGTGTTTCTTTGAAGAAGATATTAATTGGATGACTAAGAAAATAGACGAGATATTGAATGGAATAAACATAAAAAATATTAAACCTTATATAGTAATAGAAGTATTAGAACAATATGACAATGGAGAAATAGATAAGGATTTTAGTGTAAAAATTGAAAATTTAATACACGCAGCAGGTTATAAAAAAACAGCAGTAGATTTTGTAAAATTTATCAATGAAGAATTATATAAAGAAGAACCAGAAGAAAGCGAAGAAAACGAAGAAGAACAATAATATAAAGAGGTAGATATAAATGGAAACATATGTAGAAATGAAGAATAGGCATCAAGCGGAATTTAATAATTTTCCAGTAGCTTTTGCATTTACAGAAGAAGACATAAAAGAAGGACTAAAAAAATTGGGATTAGCTGAAAATGATAAAGATAAAATAGTATCAATAGGTTTTGGTGGTTTCGTAAAAATAGAGGACAAGCAAGCATATAATGATATGAACAATAATCACTATAAAGAATTAAAAGAAGCAATAAAAAATGATATAACAGGGGAAAAATTTATTCAGGGAATGTTTGAAGAAGAACTTGGAAATCACGAATATGGTTATACTGGAGAGTTGCGAGATACTTTAATGGCTTGTGGATTAACAATTAAGGATATTAATTCAAATACAAATATACAAAGAGGATTAGAATTAGCACTACAAAAATACCACCAAACTTCAAATGATAGAGAAGAAGAGGAGGAAATATAATGACCACAGAACAAATAGAAAATATGGATAAAGAGGATTTGTTGAGTTTATTAGGATATTACAACAATTATGTTGTAGAATTTTTTGACACACACGAAGAAGGAATGCGACCAGTATCAATATATGAATTTTTTGAAAATGATTATCAAGAAATTATAGAAGAACAGAAATTAAAAGAGTTTGAAAATGAAGTAATACAAGATAAAGACATAAAAACAATTACTGAAAAAGAATTTAATATATTAATTGAAAAGTTAAATAATCAGGAAGAATTTACAGATGAAGAAAAGCAATCTTTTTTAATGGTTGATAAAAAAGATGATAGTTTTATTGCTATAGATAATAGAAATGGAAATATGTGGACAGAAGAATTTAAAGAAAAGGAATATGCAATAAGATATTTACAAGGAGAAGAAATTGATAAATTAAGAGATGAAGAATGCAAATATGAGATTCGTATATATGAAACAGAAGAAGATTACAACAAAGGTGAACCTTTTCAATTAAATGTGTATTCGGATTTTGAAGAGGCAAAAAACGAACTAAAGAAAACTATTAATTTCAATAACTATTTTTCTGGAAATATTGTTAATCAACAAAATGGAATAGAAGAATTTAGTTACTATTCAAACAAAGAAACAGAAAAATATTCTTATATTTTTGAATGTACTTTGGAAGCAAGTTCTAAATTATATGAACATCAATTTTTATTAGTAAAAGATCCAAACGATTTGGAAACTAATTTTGAAATAGACTTGACAGGAGGATTTGATTTTAATTGTGCATATAGAGTTATTAATCCTAAGTTAGTACAAATAATAAACTCTAAAGAAGAACTAGAAGATTTCTGTCAAAAACACAATATTGATATTCCCAAATATTGCATTAGAGAAGATGGAATTATAGCAAGTGGACCTGATGGTTTACTGATAAATAATAATTTAGAAGCAATTGATTGGCTTGACAATTTAGAATTAGAAAAAGAAGAAATACAAGAATAAAAAAATAGGAGTATAAAAATGTTAAAAACAAATGAACAGATAATTATAGAAACTATGAAAGATGAAGAATATTTAAACAACTTAAAAATAAGCCCTTATGATGTACTGAAAGCAATAACATTAGCTCAAAATGAACTAAAAGAACTAGAACATATAATTGATGTTGCTAATAAAAATAATGAAAGTTTGAGTGACTTATGCAATAAATTAAATGGTCATAACTTAGAAATAGAAAATTACCATTCTAGTTGTAGTTATTTTGACTTAAATTATAAATCTCTTTTAGTTACAGTAATTCAAAAAAGAAATGAAGAAAATAAATTACAACCGATTAAATTAAGTAAAGATGATATTTATGTTTATCCTGATAATATTTCAAAGATTACAGCAGATGAATTATTTGTCTTAAATTTAGAAGAAAAAGTAGACATCAATAAAATTTTTCACAGTTATAAATACAGTTTGAATCCAGATAAGGAAAATATAGGAGAAGGGTATAAAAAATTTTATGAAGCATTTAAAGCCTATTATAAAAATATAGATGACTTATGCAAAAGATTACAAGATGAGTTTAATGATGGTATCAAATTTGAATCAGATGAACAAGATAGAGTGGCTTTATGTATGTTGTGTGATTTATTTGATGCTGTTGAAATTGGAGATTATGATAATGTGTTATTTGATGGAGTTTTATCAAATGATGATAGCGAAGAAATAGAACAATAATAAAAAGAGAAAAGAGGTATAACAAAGATGACAAGAAGAAGAATATATTTTTATGATCACGAACAAAATAAACTATATTCTACACCAGAGTTTAACGGAGATAAGGAAGAGTTTGTAAAATTTAGAAAAGCTGAAGATTCATGTGATAAAAATTTTAATGAAATTTTACAGGAATTTGAAGGAGTAAAAACACTTAAAGAATTTGAAATGGCATCAAATAAATCTCAAAGCTATTATCATTCTTTTTTAGGAGACACAATTCTTCCAATAGAGGAAAAAGAAAATGTAGAATATAATGATGAAATTTATATGGTAAATAAAGATGGAAAAATATATCTATACAATCCAGAAGAATTAAATAGAGAATATCTTATAAATGTGGCAAATAAAGGAGAATTTATTTATAAAGATTTAACTATGAAATGTGAAAAAATTTTCAGTAAAGTATTAGAAAGTTATCTATACTTTCTTGATATGTACCCAACGGAAAATATAATAACCAAACAATCTTATAGATTAGGAACAATAGAAGATTTTCAAATAGAACCTACATTAGATAATAAGTTAAAGAAAGAAGTAGAAGAATATATTAATAAAATTGCTAAAATGAAAAGAAACTTAGAAAAAGAGCCTACAAAATTAAAACTAATATATTCTCTTAATCATAATTATCCAGTAGCTTTTCAAAGTAATCTAGGGAATAAATATATCTTATATAATGAGAGAGAATCATTTTCTATAATGAAAGTAGAACCACGAACTTTTGAATTTGAACATAACCTAGATTTACCAATAACAATAGGAAAAAAAACTTTATTTCCAATATATGATACTTATTTAGAAAAATGTGTCTTTGATAAAAAACAAATAGATATTGAAGCAT
>CAQOYX010000001.1:29541-54167 GCA_948852375.1 uncultured Clostridia bacterium | reverse complement strand
TTCATATTATATTAATTTGTATTTTATTAGATTTTATATATGAATTAAATTTTTATACCATAAACTCCTAGCAAAACAAATCTATCCATATTATCTCTTGTGTAAGTAACAGCTGTGCTAGATACAACTATAGTCTTATCATCTTTAAATGAAACAAATGCAGTATATGCTTAATCCTCTTTTCCTCCAACAATAAAATTTTTTTGATATGTCAAGCTTTGTTAAGCTGTTTGCTTATTTTTTTATTTAATCTTTTTTATTTAAGTTTACACTTTTTCCAAAAAAATAGTTTACTCCATGCGAATTATGATATATAATAGTTCACAATGGAGGTTTTTTTATGGAAAATGACAAAAAATTGATTACTATTCTTGTTCCTGCATATAATGAACAGGAAGTTGTACATTTATTATATGATAGATTACTAAAGATAATGGATGAACAATCCAATTATAATTTTGAAATATTATTTGTTAATGATGGAAGTAAAGATGATACTTTACAAATTATTCAAGAATTACGAAAAAAAGATAATAGAATATGTTATCTAAATCTTTCTAGAAATTTTGGAAAAGAAACAGCAATGATTGCTGGGCTTGATTACTCTAAAGGTGACTGTGTTATTATAATTGACGCAGATCTACAAGATCCACCAGAACTTATTCCTCAAATGCTTGAATACTGGGAAGAAGGATATGACGATGTTTATGCTAAAAGAAAATCCAGAAAAGGCGAAACTTTTATGAAAAAATTTACTTCTAAAATGTATTATAAAACTCTTCAAAGTGTTACAAATATAGAAATACAAAAGGATACTGGTGATTTTAGATTACTTGATAGGCGTTGTGTTGAAGCATTAAAATCTATTCGTGAATCAGAACGTTATACAAAAGGATTGTTTAGTTTTATTGGATATAATAAAAAAGAAATTTTATATGATAGAGATCCACGTGCAGCAGGTACTACAAAATGGAATTATGGAAAACTTATAAACCTTTCAATAGATGGATTAACTTCATTTACAACTGCTCCTCTTAGATGGTCTGCTATTCTTGGAATGCTTGTTTCTTTTGCAGGATTTATTTATATGCTAGTTATTATATTTAAAACTCTTGCATATGGAATTGATGTTCCTGGATATTCTTCAACTATGGTAGTTATTTTGTTTTTAGGTGGTATACAACTTATATTTTTAGGTGTTATTGGCGAATACCTTGGACGAGCATTTTATGAAACTAAAGGACGTCCTTTATATTTTGTTGATAGATATAATGAAGAAAAAATAACTAATCTTAAGAAAAATTAAATATTGTATTTCTCTAATATTATAATAAACCAAAGATTGGAATTGATTAATATGTCAAATTTTGTTTTAAAGATTATTGCAATAATTACTATGTTTATAGACCATTTAGGTTATGCAATTTGTGAAAAGTTTTCCTATTTTAACTATATAGGAAGACTTGCTTTTCCCATTTTTGCATTTGGTATTAGTGAAGGATATAAGCATACAAAGTCTAAGAAAAATTATTTAATGAGATTACTTATATTTGCTATTTCATCTCAAGTTCCTTTTATGTTTTTTAATTCTATTTTTTCTAATAGTTTTAAACTAAACATATTTTTTACTCTACTTACAGGGCTTATTGCAATAATTGGATATGAACAATGTAAAAATAAATATGTTGGATTATTATTGGTAGTATGTCTTAGCTTAACAGCTGATACCTTGAAGATGGATTATGGATATTGGGGTGTACTTGTTATATTTATTTTCCATGTGTTTAAAGATAAAAAAATACTTATGAATGTTTCGTATATAGGTCTTTGCTTATTAAAATATATTCCTTTATATTTAAGATACAACTTTAATTTATCATATATAATATTATGCTTATGCACTATTTTACCTATATTATTTATTAATTTTTATAATGGAAAAAAAGGAAAAGACACCAAATACTTATTATATGCATTTTACCCTGCTCATTTGATGGTTTTGTATGTGATTAATTTGCTGTTTATTGGGTGAAATTAATTTCATATAACAATTAACATAACTATAGTACAATATTAAAATTTTTCTCACCTTAGTACTTTACTGTGCTAAGGTTTTTCTTTATTCTTGCACAGCAAAGTTAATTCCTCTTGCAACTATGTCTTTCATATTTTCTATTAAATCATCTATTTCTTTTGGTGTTACTATGAAATTGTAATCTTCTGGTACTAACACTTCTTTTATCATTTCATATTTATCTTCTTCTTTTAAATTATTTAAAAATTCATTTGATTTTGCATCTTCTTGCAGTTTTCCGTATAAATAAATCAAGACTATCTGCTGCAATTGTTGCAGCTTCTACTACTGTTGGTATCCCAAGTGCTATTACTGGAACTCCTAATGTGGCTATGCTTAAATCTTTTCTTGTATTTCCTACACCTGCTCCTGGAGTAATTCCTGTATCAGAAAGCTGTATGGTACTACTAATTCTTTCTATACTTCTTGATGCTAAAGCATCTATTACAATTAAAAGCTTTGGTTGTATATTTTCTACAATTCCTTTAATAATCTCTAATGTTTCAATTCCTGTTGTACCTAACACTCCAGGCGAAATTGCACATACCTCTCTTGTATTTTCAGGCAATACTTGTGGCATATAGTTTATTATATGCCTTGTTACATCTATTTCATTAATTACTTTTGGTCCTAATGAATCTGGTGTAACATACAAATTACCAAGTCCGACTACTAAAATTTCATCTTTTTTAGCAACATGTTTTTCAATTAGAGTACGTAATTCCTTTGAAAGTACATTTGCAGCATTGCCGTATATCTTCTTCTGTTGCAATTTTTAATTTTTGAATATCAATTGTAATATAATCCCCCACAGGCTTTCCAATAGCCTGTGCCCCATTATCATTTACAACTTTTACTCGTACTGTTCTAATCTTCTCACTATTTTCTTCTTCCTCAGTTTCAATTCCGTTAATCTCATTATCTAATCTATTTGCTTTTTTATATAAGTCTCTTCTTTCTAAAGCTAAATCAGTTCTAAAATTTATTTTCTCATACATAAAAAACCTCTCCTATCTTTTTGTTTATTGTTTGACAAAGAGAGATTTTTATACATTAAATTATTTTTTATTTCGAACAATATGTACATAAAATTGCTTCTAATCCTACATTTATATCAATTTTCCCTAATTTATAATTTGTATCTAGTTCTATTAATTCATTTAAGATTTGTTTTAGTTCAGTTTCTTCAAAATAACTTGTTTGTGTTTTGTATTTTCCTATTAAAAATGTTTGATTTGCTTTTAAATCTAGTGCCTCACCGTATATTTTTGTTTTGTTTTATTGATAATTTTGTTAAATATAGTTTTTTAAAATGATTATATAATGTAATTAAGATTTTTTGTATTGGTTCTTTTGCATAAAGTAAATTGTTTAATACTGTTTTTGCTGTTTTTATGTCTTTTTTTCCTAAACTATCTGTTAAATCAAATATTACACTTTCCATTTGCTTTATTGCAAGTAAATCTATGCTTTGCTTTGTTATTTCTCCTTTTGCACCTACATATTCTATTTGCTTTCTAATTTCATTTATTAAATCTTGCATATTTGTTCCAATACTTTCTATGAAGTATTTTAAATTAGTTTCATTAATTTCTACTTCATATGCTTTACAAATTGCTTTTAACCTAGCAATTATATTGGAAGTTTTTTGATATTCAAAATTGCAAATAACTGCATTTAGTTCTTCAAGTGTAGTTAGTATTTTCGTTTTATCAACTGTTTCTTCTATAAATATTAGAATAGCATTTTCTTTTATTTCTTCTATATTGTCCTTTAAATATTCAATTAGTTTATCTCTATAGTTTGCAAAGTCTACTCCTTTTTTCTTTATTTCTCTTTTAAAAAGTCCTATATTTTTCACTATGATTAGTTTCTTCTTATATCCAAATGCTGGTGTTTGGATATCTTGTATTATGATATTAAAATTTGTGTCATCTATTTCTATATAGTTAATACCGTTTTACTAATTCTCCAAATAGATTTTTTATCTTTTTTAGAGCATTTTCTAGCAAAAATGTTTCTTCACCATATAGTAAATATATGCTATCTAATGTATTGTTTTTAATTCTTTTTTCTAGGTCTTCTATTGTCATTTTTAATTCCTCTTTTTCTTTTATATTTGCCCTATAAGAACCCCCAGTCAGCTAACGCTGACAGCCCCCTTGTTAAAGGGGCTCTCTTGAGAGTTCTTCGGAGATTTTTATACAATAAGCAAATAAATGTATGGAAAGAGAAATAAGATTATAAAAAATAATATTCTACTATTATCTTGAATTCAGCTAACCTTACGAAGCCCTACAAGAGAGCCACTTTAACAAGTGGGCTGTCAGCATTAGCTGACTGGGGGTTCTTATACTCTTTCTTTTACTTTTCTAGCATAATTCTAAATACTTCTGCTACACTCCAGCCTTGTGCCATTGTTCCTTTTGGTAGAAAGGGAGTTTTTGAATCGTATAGTTCTGATATATTTCCTATCATTCCATCTTCATAAAATGCTTTTTTAAATGTTTTTTGTACTATTTCTATAAATTTCTTATATCCACTTTGTAATTCTTTCTTCTTTTCTTTATCTTTTGTATAACTAATTATGTTTTTATATGCATCATAGTAAATGCCAAGTAGCCATGGCCACGTAATTCCTTGGTGATAGCTCATATCTCTTTTAAATGGATCTCCTTCATATATTTCTACATAGTTTTCTTCGCCTTTTGCTAATGTCTTTAAGCCATGTTTATTAAGTAGTTTCTTTGTCACTGTATTAAATATTTCTTTTGCAATATCTGAACTAGGTTCTATTACTGGATATGTTAATGATAAACTAAACAATTGGTTTGGTCGTATTTTTTCATCTCCAATAACATCATATAGGCATTTTTTCTTACGATTATAGAACTTGTCTTCAAAAGCTTTTTTATTTTTGTTAGCAAGATTTGCATATTTTCGTGCCTGTTCTTTCCCTTCAAAAGCTTTAGTAAGTTCTTCTATTATTTTTAGTGCATTATACCATAAGCTATTAATTTCGACAGCTTTTCCGTTTCTTGGAGTTACAGCAAAATTTCCATATTTTGCATCCATCCATGTGTTTTGTGTTTCAGGTGTTCCGTGATACTAAAAGATAATCACTATCTAAGTAAATATTGTTGTTATCTAAATTTATTCCATTTATATATGAATCTATAATGTTTTTTAATATATCATATAACTTTTCTTTTATGAATTCGTAGTCATTTGTGTATTTTATGTACTTTATTATTTGCTCAAATAATAATAGTGATGCATCTACACTATTATATAATGGTCTATTATCAAATCCAGAATACCCATTTGGTACTAATCCAAATTTGATGTTTTTAGTAAATGTTAATAAAATCTCTTTTGCAATATCATATCTTTTTGGAATTAATACTATTCCTTCAAATGCAATTAATGCATCTCTTCCCCAATCCAAAAACCAATGATATCCAGCAATTAATGTGTGTAATCCAAATGATGGTCTATATACTACAAAATTATCTGTTGCTATTATATAGTCTTTAATTAATTCATTATATTCTTTGTCTTTATTTAGTTCTTTGTTTATTTTGCCTAACTTTTCATCTCTTTTAGTTATTAATCCTGATTGTTGTATTATTTTGTTTATTCTTGATACTTCATGTGTAATTACCTTATTTATATCAATTTCTTCAATATTTTCTTCTAGTGAACATATTATTGATATTTCCTTTTCTTCGTTTGGTTGCAAGTCTATTTCATATCTTCCACAAACTGCATGGTCTTCTTCTGGAAAAAATCCTCTTTTTTCTTCTTCAATGTAAAACATATTCTTAAAATTATCATTTTCATGTTCTATATAACTTCCTGTGTTTGAATATAAATATATTGGTGTTTGACTATTGTTATCTAAAATAACTTTTACTTTTCTTCCCCTTATTTCTTGTTTCAAATTATATTCATGTTCTGTATTCATTTTATGAAAATCTCTAAAATTCACTATTGGTGCTAATGTCATTTTTGCATGTTTTTTTCCATTTTTAATTTTATATAATATGCATACTGTATTTTCCATGTATTTCATACAGATAGATTTAGTTATTTGTGTATCTTCTACATCATAAGAAAATATTGGAATATAGTTTTTTTCAAAAGTTTCTTGATATTTATATCCATCTGAAATATAGTTTTTACTCATATTGGTATATAGATTGTATTTTGTTCCTTCTATTTCTATACTTTCATCTATTTTAGATAAAACTAAAAATCTTCTTGCAGGCGGTGTAAGAGGCACTACAAGTAAACCATGATATTTTCTTGTATTACAGCCTATAATAGTTGATGATGCATATCCTCCTATTCCATTTGTTACTATCCATTCTCTTTTTAATCCTTCTTCTAAATTAATGTATTTTTTACTATATTTCATTTGTATTCCTCCCTAGTACTTTTCTTTTATTGCATTCTTAATTCTTCTATTACTAATTTATATTAAACTAATTTGATATTACTTAATAAGTATCCTTTATTTCATTGTTTTACCTTATTACTATTTTTCGTTCATTTCTCTTTCTATTTCTTTTCTTAAATTGTCTAATCTTTTATCATCACTTGTTTTTATAGATTGTATTCTTTCTTTATATTTTTCACTAAATTTACTTGGTTTCTTTTCTTTTGATATATTATTTGTTTCTTTTAGTTTAAAGATTGGCTGTGTGTTCTTTTTTCTCCTTTTTTCTTCTTTTAATCTTGCATTTAGCATAACATATTGTGGGTCACTTTGTTTATCCTTAAATTTTAAATCATCACATATAATTTGTACAATGGCTTCTGCTACTGCTCTTGGATTATGTCTTATGCTGTCCTCTGTGATAGTAGATAAATCTCTTTGCAATAGTTTTACTCCCTTTTCTTTACATTTTTGTACATCTTGTTCTACTAAATCTTGTCCATTTCTATTATATCTTCTTATATATTCTGGTATTACCTCACCTGTATCATATATACAATAATCTATTATTCCATCTCCTGCATGATCTATTATTGCTTGTAAATGGTCTGATATTGCATAATCATCTGTTTGTCCTGGTTCTGTCATAATATTGTTTACATATATTTTTATTGCTTTACTTTCTTTTATTGTTCTTGATACATGTTTTACTAATAAATTTGGTATAACATTTGTATATAAGCTTCCTGGACCTATTATTATTGCATCTGCATTTTTTATGGCTTCAAGTACACCTGGTGCTGGTAAACAATTTGATGGCTTTATGTACATTCTATTTATTTTTGTTACTTTATCAACTACCATTTCTGGTATTTTGTCTTTTTCTTCTACAACCATACCATTTTCAAGTTCTGCACATATATCCATTTCATCTAAAGTTACTGGTAATACTCTTCCTGTCATATTTAACATATATTTGCTTTTTTCTATTGCTTCTGTAAAATCTCCATATAATTCTTGCATTGAATATAAGTATATGTCTCCGAAAGTTAAGTTTGTCAAAATACCTTGATTAAATTTATAATTTAACATTTCTTCCATTACTTGTTCATTGTATGATAATGCTACTAAAGATTCTTTTATATTATCTACTGGTAATAATCCTAATTGTTTTCTTGAAGTAGAAGGGATTTTTCCATAATCTGAAATGGTTACTATTGCTGTTATATTATTTGTATAGTTTTTTAGTCCCCTTAATACAGTATTTAGGCCATTTCCTCCCCCTATTACTACTATGTTTGGTCCTTTATCATATACTTTTTTGTTAAATATTAATGATTTAACATTTATGTTTTTATTGCCTTTTGATAACCTTGAATCACTTGCTTCTATGAGTAGTTCCATTGTCCTTTTTAGTGCAAATACTATTCCTAAAATTGTTAATGTAAATCCTATTACAAATAATAGAACAATTTTTCCTATTTGTACAAATGACATTTCTTTTGCTATTAGTATTGATGCTACTCCATATCCTACTAATATGATGCCTATAAGTATTACAAACATCCACCTTTTCATTTTGGTACTTCCTTTAAACCATGAGAAAAATCCTTTCATTAATTATATCTTCCTTTCTTATTTTGATTATTTAAATACTCTTATAAATTATAAATTATTCTCCAATTATTTCCAACTCTAATTCTAGTGTTTTGTTAAACTTTTCTTTTACTTTTTTGCTCGTAAATTCTATTAGTTTTAGTACATCTTTAGCCGTTGCACCACCTGTATTTATTATGAAGCCCGCATGTAGTTCTGAAATTTTTGCCCCTCCTATCATATAGCCTTTTAACCCACATTCATCTATTAATTTTGCTGTAATATAGTCTTCTCCTCTTTTAAATATACTTCCTGCACTTGGGTATATAATTGGTTGTTTTTCTTTTCTATATTTTGCATATTCCTCCATTTTTGTTTCTATATCTTGCTTGTTTCCATTTTGTAATTCTAATGTTGTTTGTATTATAATCCATTTTTCTTTTGAAAATATGCTTTTTCTATATGCAAATTGTTGTTGTTCATTTGTTAGTGTACTTATTTTGCCTTCATAATCCATATATGTGGTTTTTACTACTATATCTTTCATTTCTCTTCCATGTGCTCCTGCATTCATTCTTACAGCACCACCAATTGTTCCTGGTATTCCGTGATGCAAATTCAAAACCTTGTATTCCTTTTTTTAATAAGTCATATGATAATTGTGAAAGTTTTACTCCTGCTCCCACTTCTATTATGTTAAATTTTTCTTTTTGAGTAATATTGTATGTTTCTATTCCTACTAAAAGAACTATTCCACTTATTCCTTTATCACTAACTAATATGTTACTACCATTTCCCATTACATATAATGACACATTATTCTTTTTTACAACTTCTAGTACATATTTAATATCTTCAATATTTTTTGCTTTTATTAATATGTCTGCGTTTCCACCAATTTTAAAAGAAGTATGTTTAGCCATGCATTCATTTTTTAAAATTTTTGAAGAATCTATTTTGTTTTCTAATTCTTCACATATTTTCTCTATGTTCAAACTAAAATCAATTCCTTTCTCACTTAAAGCTATAGGTATCATAGTTAGTAAAATAACTATGATAATGTTGTTTTTCCACTCTATGTTTACTATTTTTTAGTTAATTTTCAAATTATAATAAAAGAATATTTCTACACTAATTTATTTAAAAATTACTTGCCTTTATATACAATGGATTATTATTACTTGTTTTCTTTACAGTAATATTCATCACTTCTCCTGATATATAATTAATAATATATTCATCTTTTGAATCTTGTATTCCTATAGCTGTTAATGATGCTTTGTCTAACCTATAATAGTCTTTATTAAAATATGTAGTTGGTATGTTTACAAGAGTTATACCAAGTTCATTTGCTACACTTAATGCCTCTTCGTTAGTTATTTTATTTCCAACTAAATATACACTATCTTTAGTTACTTTATATTTGGTATATTGTTCAAGTATAGCATGTTGTACCATTTCTAGTTCAGCTATTAATTTAGAATCTTTTACAGCACCTATTTGGCTTATTCCAGCAGTTATACTAACTCCTGCAAGTATCATCAATAAAATTACAATAACTACAAGTGCCACAATTGTTACTGCTTTTTCTTGCTTTAAATGTAACATAAATACATTTCCTTTCTTTAAAGCTTAACTTTTGATTAAATATAGTTTCTTAAACCATTTTCTTTTGAAAAATCATATTTAAATCTTATCATTTTTTAGATAATTTTACAAGACCAAACATATACAAGAAATTAAAAATTTATCCTCCAATATCCTTTTTTAGTAGAACCTACCCTTTGCAATTTCATTATCTTTTAAATTTTTATATAAATTATCTATCACTAGTTTATCCCAACCTTGATTTGTTCCTCTTAGAATAAGCTCATTTAATTTTGTACTATTTACTTTACAAATGTTAATTGGTATTATATCATTTATTTTCAATTTTTTCATTACAAAATCAAAAAAAGATAAACTTGTAATTATATTTTTTACAATTCATCTTCTGGTACCATATAAGTATAGTTATCACATAAGTTGATAATTATACTTTTATACAAACTATTCAATACATAATACAATATTAGACCAAGGCATTTTTTAATATTTTCTTAAACTACTTTAAATTTCTTCTTTATTTTGATATATTATTATTATGCTTGTAAGGGGGAATAATAACAATGTTAGAAAAAAAATTTGTAAATATATCAAATAAAAAATCAGTTGGTTGTAGATATCTTTTATTATATTTTTTTATATATGCATTTATTCGGTTGGTTACTTGAAACGTTATATGCTGTTGGAACATTGGGGTATTTTACAAAAAGAGGTTTTCTGTATGGACCATTATGTCCTATATATGGTTGGGGTGCTATTATTTTAATAAGTGTATTACATAAGCATAAATCTAATCCACCCAAATTATTTTTCTATTCAGCTATTGTGTTTTCGGTTTTTGAGTATATTGTTGGTTTTGCACTTGATGCTTTATTTGCTGATAAGTGGTGGGATTATACAAATGATTTTATGAACTTAAATGGAAGAATAAGTATATTTTATTCTTTTGCTTGGGGAATTATTGCTCTTATTTTTATTAACTATATACATCCTTTTATTGAAAAAGCAATTCATAAAGCTTTGAAAAAAATACCAAATTTATGGCAATTAGTTATTATAAGATGTGGTTTAAGTATAATAGTAGTGGATACCATTCTTTCTTGTATAAAGTATTTGATATAGCATTATTAATAAACTAAAAACATAATAAAGGGTTGCATAGCATGCAACCCTTTAATTTATTTGAAACATTAGAATAACTTTTTTCTCCTTATGTAATGCTCTGTTTTAATTTTACTAAAGTATTTAGTGCTTCTATTGGAGTTAATTCGTCTAAATTAATTTTATCTATTTCATGAGCAAGTCCTGCTAATTTGTAGTTATACATGTCTAATTGTCCTGTTGTTTGATTTTTATTTTGCCTTTCTTCTTGTTTTTCGCTTATGGCATTTTTTCTTTCTAGGCTTTTTAGTATTTCATTTGCTTTTTTTACAACAGGTGCTGGAACTCCTGCAAGTTTTGCAACATGTATGCCATATGATTCATCTGTTCCACCTTCTACAATTTTTCTTAAGAAAATTATGTCTTCTCCTTTTTCTTTTACAGCTATAGAGTAATTTTTTACACCTTCTACCTTTTCTTCTAACACAGTTAGTTCATGATAATGTGTTGCAAATAGTGTTTTTGCTCCGCATTTTTCTTTATCTGCTATATATACAGCAACTGCCCATGCTATTGATAACCCATCATATGTTGATGTTCCTCTTCCTATTTCATCTAGTATTACCAAACTATTAGATGTTGCTTCTTTTAATATGTTTGCAACCTCCATCATTTCTACCATGAATGTACTTTGTCCCATGCTTAAATCATCTGATGCTCCTACTCTTGTAAAGATTTTATCTACTATACTTATATGTGCCTTGCTTGCTGGTACAAAACTTCCTACCTGTGCCATTAATGTTATTAGTGCTACTTGCCTCATATATGTAGATTTTCCTGCCATATTTGGACCTGTTATTATTGATAGTCTATCTGCTTCTTTATCTAAATATGTATCATTTTCAACAAATGCCCCACTTGGTAGCATTTTTTCTATCACAGGATGTCTTCCACCTTTTATATCAATTGTTCCATCTTCTGTAATTTCTGGTTTTACATAGTTTAGGTCTTCTGCTACACTTGCAAAAGATGTTAGTACATCTAATGTGGATATTATATTGGCTGTTTTTTGTATTCTTGAAATTTCACATGCAAGTTTACATCTAATTTCTAAAAATAAATCATACTCTAAACTTATAAGTTTATCTTGTGAACCCAAAATTTTATCTTCTAGTTCTTTTAATTCTTCTGTAATAAACCTTTCTGCATTTGTTAAGGTTTGTTTTCTAATAAACCTTTCTGGTACTTGGTTTAAGTTTGATTTTGTTACTTCTATAAAATATCCAAATACTTTATTAAAACCTACTTTTAAATTTTTTATGCCTGTTTGTTCTTTTTCTTTTACCTCTAAATCCATAAGCCAATTTTTACCATCTGTTGTAGCAGATTTTAGTTCATCTACTTCTGCATTATACTCCCTTTTTATCATTCCACCTTCTTTTACAGATATTGGTGGTTCATCTACAATTGCATTTTCTATTATAGTATATACATCTTTTAACTCATCTAATTCATTATATAATTTTTGTAACATATCTGATTTTGTATCTTTTAAAAGGCTCTTTATCTCTGGTAATTCTTTTACTGAATTTTTAAGTGATATCATATCTCTTGCATTAGCATTCCCATATGATATTTTTCCAATTAATCTTTCTATATCATATACCTTTTTTAAATTTTTTGTTATTTCTCCTCTTAACATTAATCTGTTTTTTAGTTCTTCTACTGCATCTAACCTTTGGGTTATTTCTTTTTTATCTATTAATGGGTCATTTAAAAAGCGTCTTAACATTCTTCCTCCCATAGATGTTGATGTTTTATCTAGTACCCATAATAATGTTCCTTTTTTAGTTTTATCTCTCATTTTTTCTGTTATTTCTAAATTTCGTCTTGCACTTATATCTAATGACATATATCTATTTGTATTATATATTTGAATTTTGTTTATATGTTCTAATTTGATTTTTTGTGTTTGGTTTAAATAGTCTAGTAGTCCATTTATTGCTGATATAATAAGCAATTTATCATCATATCTTTCTACTTTTATGCTAGTATCTGTTACAATTTCATAATTTTTAGTAAGATTTTCTAAATCTTTGCTAAACGATTCATCTTTAACAACTGATACATATAAGCCAAATCTTTCTTTAATTTTAGAAATTTCCTCTTCACTTGAATATAGTAAATCATTTGCAATAATTTCTGCTGGTGTAAAACGTGACATTTCATCTAATAACTTTTCAAAGTTATTTGTTTCATTTATCTGGCTTGCATAAAATTCTCCAGTTGAAATATCGCAAACTGCAATTCCAAAGTAAATACCACTTTTAAAAACACTCATTATATAATTATTCTTCTTTTCCTCTAAAAGATTAGATTCTATCACAGTTCCTGGAGTTACAACTCTTATAACCTCTCTTTTCACAATACCTTTTGCATTTTTAGGGTCTTCTAATTGCTCACATATTGCTACTTTGTAACCTTTAGCAATTAACCTTGCAATGTACATATCTGCTGCATGAAAAGGAACTCCACACATAGGAGCTCGCTCACTCTGTCCACAGTCTTTTCCTGTTAATGTAATCTCTAATTCCCTTGATGTAGTTATAGCATCATCAAAAAACATTTCATAAAAATCGCCTAAACGATAAAATAAAATGCAGTCTTTATATTGTTCTTTTGTATCTAAATAATGTTGCATCATTGGAGAAAACTCTGCCATAATTCCTACCTCTTTCCTATATCTTTCCTTTCAAATACCACATATGCTCTGATACAATTTTTAAATCTATCATTTGTCCTATTAAGTCTTTTTTTCCTTCAAAAATAACAATTTTATTTGAGTCTGTTCTTCCTGTTAGCATATTTGGATTATTTTTGCTTGTGCTTTCTACTAGTACCTTTTGTATTGTTCCTATATATTTTTTATTATTTTCTTCTAGCTTTTCTTCCACTAATTGTTTTAGTCTATCAAATCTTTCATGTTTTATTTCTTCTGGTATTTGGTTTTCCATTTTATCTCCAGGTGTTCCTTTTCTTCTTGAGTATATGAACATATACACTTGCTCAAATTTTATTTTCCTTACTATATCTAGTGTATCTTCAAAGTCGCTTTCTGTTTCCCCTGGAAAACCTACAATTATATCTGTTGAAAATACTACATTTGGTATTTGTTCCTTAATTTTTTCTGCAAGTGCTATGTACTCTTCTTTTGTGTATTTTCTGTTCATTGTTTTTAATACATTGCTACTTCCTGATTGAAGTGGCAAATGTATTGTCTTACATACTTTATCACATTTTGCTACTGCCTTTATTACATCAAAAGTAAAATCTTTTGGATGTGGAGATATAAATCTTATTCTTTCTATTTTATCTATTTTGTTTACATCATATAATAAGTTTGAAAATTTGTATCCATTTCCACCATTGTATGAATTTACATTTTGCCCAAGGAGGGTTATTTCTTTGTATCCGTCTAATAGCTAATTGTTTTATTTCTTCTAATATATCTTCTGGTTTTCTACTTCTTTCTCTTCCTCTTACATATGGTACTATGCAATAACTACAAAAATTATTACATCCATACATAATTGTAACTGATGCTTTTAAATTATCAGATCTACTTATTGGTAGTCCTTCATAAACTTCTCCATCTATATCTATAACATCATCTATATTTTTTCTTTCTTCTAATATTTTATAGATGTTCTGTGGCAACTTGTGGAGTGTATGTGTCCCAAATATGATATCTATATATGGATAACTTGTATGTAGTTTTTCTACAATGTGCTTTTCTTGCATCATACATCCACCTATAGCTATAATTGTTCCTTTTTCTTCTTTTTGTTTTTTCATTTCGCCAATTTTTCCAAATAGCTTATCTTCTGCATTTTCTCTTACACAACATGTATTAAAAACAACAATATCTGCTTGTTTTATTTTATCTGTTTTTAAATACCCCATTTTTTCTAATATTCCAGAGATTTTTTCTGAATCATTTACATTTAGCTGGCATCCCATTGTGAAAATACTATATTTTAGTTCTTTGTTACTATTAATTTTCTGTACTTTTTTCATATATTCATATTGTTCTTGTATTATGTTTTTCAAAATTTCTTCCACCTTTATTATTCTTTCAATTTTTTCCATATTTTATCATAATTCTACACTTTCTGCAAGGAAAATTTCATTTAAATGTATATAATTATAGTAATCTATAAAAAAAAGAATCTACAAGCCATTTTTATATAGTTTATAGATTCTTTTATTTATTTTATTCTAATCTCAAATTAATTAGTTAAACATAGCATATATACCAAATTCAGCACTCGACCAAATACCAGCTTTATTTATTATAAATTCAAAATCTATTGTATCTCCTTGTTTTAAATACAATGTAGCACTATTTTGCTCCTTTGCACCATATGGATCATTCGAACTTGCTCTTGCAATTGTAAATGTGTCAAACACACTGTTATTTATAATTATAGTAGTCATAATTTCTACTAACTCAGTATCATTTACATGATAGCTATTAGTAGATAAATAGTACCATCCTGATTTTAATATAGTCCATCCTTTTCCTTCTTCAAATTTTAAATATTTTTCCATATTTTCATTATTATTTTTTATATAATCACTACTTGAGGCTTTATATGTTCCTGCTTGCCTTGTAGTTGTTTGTGTGTTTGGCAAATTAGCTTTGGTTAATTTCAGTGGTGTACTCATATTGTTTTCTAAACTTTCTTTTACCTTATTTTCTATTAATCTATTTAAATCTTCAATTGATATTGTTAATTGCGAATTGTCTCCTGTTGCAACTTTTATCTGACTATATAAATTTTCTAAATCAGCTAGTTCTTTATCTTGTGCATTTGTATAATTTTCTCTTGCCTGTTTAGCTATTTTTAATATTCCTCTATCTCCTAAAGTTAAATTTAATATAATCCCTGCTAAAATTAGTAATATTATTACTGTTACAATTAATGAAATTAGAGTTATTCCTTTATTATTAAATTTACACCATAAATAATTTTTCATTCTATTTAGTTACCTCCTATATTAACCTTAGTATGAATTGTTCTTGTTTATATATTCATAGTAACTTACTCTAATATTCTATATTATTTTTTATAACTATGTCAATATATAATGTGTATTTAATTTATTATTTACAATTAGACACTTTTTTAATTAATTCAAATGCCACTTTTCTTATCTCCTTATTTGCATCAATTACTCTTATTCTTACCTTATCTCCTATTTTATATGTCTTACCTGTTCTTTCTCCTATTAATTGTTTATGTTCCTCATCATATATATAATATTCATTTTCTCCCAAATTTTCAAATTTTACTAATCCTTCAACTGTGTTTGCAAGTTCTACAAATATTCCAAAATTTGTAACACTGCTAACAATTCCTTCATATTCTTCCCCAATTTTATCTTGCATAAATTCTGCTTTTTTTAGGTCTACACTATCTCTTTCTACTTTTTTTGCTATTTTTTCTCTTTCTGAAGATTGTTGTGAAACAACTTCTGCTATTTTTTTGTATTCTTCTTCAATTTTTTCATCCACATTATATCCGTTTTCCAAATACATAGATATAATTCTATGTATGAATAGATCTGGATATCTTCTAATTGGTGAGGTAAAATGGCAATAAAATTTACTAGATATTCCAAAATGTCCTTTATTTTCGGCTTCATATCTTGCTACTTTTAACGTTCTTAATATTAAAGTAGATACTACCATTTCTTCTGTCTTTTCTTTTATTTCTTCAAGTACTTTTGCAAATTCTTTTGGATGTATATTATCTTTGTTTCCTTTTATTTTATATCCAAAATTGTATAAAAATTTATTTAATTCATTTATTTTTTCCATGTCTGGTATTTCATGTACTCTATATACAAATGGTGCTTCTAGCCAATAGAATTTTTCTGCAATTGTTTCATTTGCGGTTAGCATAAATTGTTCTATAATTTTATTTGCAAATGTTAACTCATATTTTTCTACATTTATTGCTTTTCCATTTTCATCTAATGTTATTTTGCTTTCAGGTATGTCTAAGTCTAAACTTCCTCCTATTTCTCTTCTTTTTTCTAATATTTTTGCAAGTTCTTCCATTAGTTTAAAATCATTTAAATATTTTTCGTATTTCATTACTACTTCTTTATCCGAGTTTTCTAGTATTTTGGTTACATCTGTATATGTCATTCTTTTTGTCACATTTATTACTGCTTTAAATATATCAGAAGATATTACCTTTCCGTTATTATCTATTTCCATTTCAATAGATAAAGTAAATCTATCATAACCCGCATTTAAACTACATATTCCATTAGATAACTTTTTAGGAAGCATTGGTATTACTCTATCTAGCATATATATGCTTGTTCCCCTTCTTATGGCTTCTTTATCTATTTTAGAATTTTCTTTTACATAATAGCTAACATCTGCAATATATACTCCTAATTTGTAATTTCCATTAGCTAGTTTTTCTACTCTTACTGCATCATCTAAGTCTTTTGCATCTTCTCCATCTATTGTAAATATTGTTTTGTCTCTTAAATCTACTCTATTTGGAATATCTTTTTTTTCTACTTCTTCATGTATACTGTTTGCTTCTTCTAATACAAAGTCTGGAAACTCATATGGAAGATTATATTCTTTTATTAAGCATAGCATGTCCACTCCTGCTTGGTTAATATTTCCTATAACTTCTACAATTTCTCCTTCTGCATTTTTTCCTTTTTCTGGATATTTAGTTATTTTTACAACAACTTTTTCATTGTCTTTTGCATTTTTAAATTTTTTCTTTGATATGAATATATCTGTAGATATTTTTTTATCATCTGGTATAACAAAACCAAAATTTCTACTATTTTTAAAAGTTCCTACTACTCTTGTTATATCATGTTTAATAATTCTAATAATTTTTCCTTCTTTACTTTTATTAGAATTTACTTCATCTATTATTTTAACTAAAACAATATCTCCATTTAGTGCGTTTGCAGTATGCGCTGATGATATATATATTTCTTCGTCACTATCTTCATATTTTACAAACCCAAAGCCTTTTGGATTTGCATTATAAATTCCTTCTATATATTTTTCATCCATTAAAATATATTTGTTTTTTCTATTTTTCCTAATCTTATATTCCTCTTCTAATTCTTCTAATATTCTTTTTAATTCATCTACTTCATTTTTAGGTACCATTAATATTTGTGCCATTTCTTTTGCTTTCATTGGCACATATTCTTTATCCTTTATAAATTCTAAAATTTTCTTTTTTCTTTCCATTTATTCTCCTTATTTGGTTAGGCTTTCTGCCATGTAATATTATAGTAAGAACCTCAAGTCATGCTTCGCACAACAGTGCTCTTTCAAGTATTGAATCTTTAGTCTTGTTTAATTTTAAAACAAGAGCAACATTTATTGTTGCCCTCTATTTTTATATTATTTACTTAAAATTACATTACATACATAATTGAAAGTACTATTGTTAATATTGCAAAAACTACTCCTAGAATTATTGTCCATCTTTTTAACTTTCCTTCTTTAGTTTTTCCCTTATTTTTTTCATAAAAGTTGTTTGAAGATGATCCAGTTATTGCTCCACTCATTCCACCATCATCTTTTGATTGCATCATTGCAACAATAATTAATGCAAAACAAACTATAATATAAACTCCTATTAATAAGTATTTTAATATTTCCATTTATATACTCCTCCTTAAGGCGATTTTACTACAATATTGATATTTTAACACAAACCATAATAAATTGCAAATGATTTTGCAAATTTTCTCATTTTATGGTATAATACTATTAGTTTTAGTTTTTTTGTAACTGTTAGAACAAATAACTTGATTTTCACCATTGAAAGGAGCTATTTATGTTTATTGATCGGTTTTTGTTTAAACTGCAAACTGCTGGTATTATACTTTTCTTTAATATTACTATAGTTTCATTAGCTTGTGTTTTTTGTATGATTTATTGTTACAAAAAACACAACCAGAAGAAAGATAAGTTTTATTACCGTACTTTTGTAATAGGCATAATACTTGGATTTTTTTCATTTATTATGTTCATAGTATTGTTACAGGTGTAGCCTTATTGGCTACACTAAATTTTGTCTTCAAAATATTACACAAACTGCACAAAATATAACTATCTTTACAATATTATTAGCTAAAATACCATAATTAACAAGCTTAATTCCTACATTATTTAACTTATCATATTGTAATACAATTCTGTCTATATTTTCTTTTTCACATATATTATTCTCGTCTAAATATTCTTTTGCAATATATCTTGCTTTTGTCATGGCATCTGTTTCTAGCATACTTCTTATAAAATATTGTATTTGTCCCATTAATATTAATATGCATACAAATATTAATGGATTTGTTATTACTTTAAAGATAGTTAATATTGATATTGCTATAAAGTATAATAAATATATATTTGTATAAATAAAATTAAACCATAACATTTTCTTACTTTGATAAGAATGTATACATTCATGTGCTATTGTTTGAATTCTTGTAAAAGAATTTCTTATATTTGCTATTGTAATTGTATTATTTATAACTACATATAAACTACTCTCACTTTCCTTGTCTTCTTTAATATTTACATCTGTATTTCCTAGTTTTTTAAGTATGCTTTTACATATATCAATGTTTTCTGGAAATGAATTTGTTAATTCATTTAATTCTTTATTTTCTGCTATTTGCTTTAATTTCTTTACATTTACCTCTAAAATAATGCCTAGTACAAGTAAAAATATTAGACATATAAATATAATTATTATATATTCAATCATTTTATTTTCCTTTTCAATATATTAGAACCCACAGTAGTACTTTACATAGTAGCCATTTTTAAGTAAATAAGCCTTTTTCTCTATATGTTAAAATTTTGTTATTTTATTAAATCCTTTATTGCTTCTCCAATTATTTTGTTAACATCTGTTAACAAAACATTAAACTTTAATTCTGCATCAAAATATTTTTTCATGGTTTCATTTTGTATTAGTTCAACATACAAGTTTTGCATATCTCCGTGCTTTTTTGCCATCTTGTTCCCCACCTTGTATTGTCATAAGTTGAACTTCATATCTTTCTTTTTCAAATTTATCTAATTTTTCTTTTAATTCTAAATTACTGTTAACTTCTTCTTTTAACTTCTTATAATTCACATATTCTTCTGAATTTTTAATTTCATAAGCTAATTTATTTGCAGTATCATAAACATTCATCTTCCTCTATCCCTTTCTACTATTGATTTTGCAATATGAGCAATTAATTTTCGTACGAGCAATGCCTTTTTACATTGGAGAGTATTTGCAAAAAAACACTCACGCATATAATTGTCTTTTTCTGAAAGACAATAAGTTTGTAATTTCTGCTTCTGTGTTTCTTGCTCTTTTTGTTTTCTTTGCATTTTCTTGTGCAATTTGATTTTTCTGTCTTTGGGCTACTGTTTGGCATATTGCTTTTTGATATATGAAATGTGTGTCTTGTGCAATTTTTGCCCAATTATATTCATTTTTAACTTTTAATTTTGCTTTTTTTACTACATTTTCTGCAAGTTGTGGATTATAAAATAATTCAAGTATAGAATCTGCAAGTGAATTCGGGTTCCCTGCATAACTCTTCATTCCATCTATTCCATGTTCTACTATTTCATTTAATCCGCCAATATCTGAAACAACTACTGGTATTCCTGAAAGCATTGCTTCTAAAGCTACTATTCCAAATGGTTCATATGTACTTGGAAATACTGATACATCTGCACATTTATACATTTTGCATACTTGTTTTGCATCCATATATCCTGTAAAATATACTTTGTTTGCTATCCCCATAAAATTTACCTGTTGTTTTAATTCATCAATCATTCCACCTTTTCCTGCTATTATAAGTTTTGCATCATGGTAACCTGCAAGTATTTTTGGCATTGCAGAAATTAAGTGTTGCACACCTTTTTCATAAACAAGTCTACCCATAAATAGTATTATTTTTTCATTATCTAGAGCATATTGTCTTCTAAATTCATAATCTTTTTCTATTCCATTAAACATAGTTATATTAATTCCATTTGGTGCTACATTTATTTTTTCAAATGGCAAACCAAATAGGCATTGTAATTCTCTTTTCATATAATTACTATTTACAATTACTTCTGTTGCTTCATAAGTTAACATCCATTCTGTATCATTTATATATCTTTGTGTATCATCATGTATTCCTGAATTTCTTCCACTTTCTGTTGCATGTATTGTAGAAACTATTGGTGTATCATATGAGTTTTTTAAAGTTTTTGCAGCATATGCAACAAGCCAATCATGTGCATGTATTACATCAAATTTTCCTTCTTTTACAATTATTTCATTTGCTTTTGCTATCATGTTAAAATTCATTTGCATAACCCAATCTATAAAATTATTTGGGTTAATTATATAATTATCTACTCGATATACTTTTACTCCTTTATCATCTTCAAAATACGGCGCATTCCCCTCTTTATATGTAATAACTGTAACATCATGACCATCTTTTATTAATCTTTTTGATAAATCATTTACAACTCTTGCAATTCCCCCAACAATTCTTGGTGGATATTCCCATGTAAGCATAAGTATCTTCATTTGCTTAAAGCGCCCCTTTCTATGGTAATTTTCTTTTGTTTTTTTCTTCCAAATGTATTTTATACAAATTTTTGTTAGTTGTAAATGTTTTTTGTAAAATATGTTCGTTTTTTGTAAAATGTAATATTTTTGTAATATTTAATTTTCTATTTGATATTTTAATATTGGATATCCATTATTATATTTCCATGTTCCATCCTCGTTTTGTACATCTTTTGTGTAATTATCTCCTAATATATTTATTATTTCTTCTTTTAGTATTCACTATTTTCTTTATTGCTTTTCTTATGTATTTTTCACATTTTTTATTTTATATTTTAAATAAAAATAAATCAATATATTACACTATAAGTTCTTGTTTGTATTTTAATAAAAGACGTTTTTGGTAGTTTCCACCTCTAGACGTCTTTTTTAATATTCTATATGTTTATCTATTTTATTTTCCTTAACCTTAAACTATTTAATATTACAGTAATACTACTAAATACCATAGCTATACTTGCTATCATTGGAGTTATTTGTATTCCTATAGGTTTTAATACTCCCATTGCTATTGGTATCATTAATAAATTATAGAAAAATGCCCAAAATAGGTTTTGCTTTATATTTCTTATTGTTTTTTTACTTATATTAATTAAATTTACTATACTTCCTAAATCGTTTTTAGTAAGTATTACATCTGAAGAATCCATTGCTATATCTGTTCCACTGTTTACACTTACTCCAATATCTGAACTAGCAAGTGCTGGGCTATCATTTATGCCATCTCCACACATTAGAACATATTTTCCTTCTTTTCTCAATTCTTTTATCGTTTTTGCTTTTTCATTCGGTAATACATTTGAAATTACTTTTGTTATTCCTATATCTTTTGCTATTTTTTCTGCTGTTTCTTTGTTGTCTCCTGTTAGCATAATTGTACCGAATTCTTTTCTTATTTAAAATTTCTATAACCTCTTTTGTATTACTCCTTACTATATCATTTAATCCTATTATTGCAATTATTTCTTTGTTTTTTACTATATATACTATACTATTTCCCTCTTTTGTAATATGTTCTCCAGCTTCTAAATGATTATTTCTAATATTATATTTTGAAAGTATTTTTTCATTTCCAAGTATTAATTCATCATTTTTTACATGAGCTTTAATTCCTAATCCTGCTATGTTTTCGAAATTATCAACATTTACAGTTTCTATTTTATTTTCTGATAGATAATCTGTAAAGGCTTTTCCTATTGGATGTGTAGATTTTTTCTCAATACTACCTACTAGCTTTAATAATTCTTTATCTTCCAAATTAGAATAATTATTTATAACAGATATTTTTAATTTTCCATAAGTTAATGTTCCTGTTTTATCAAATACTACCTCATCTACTTTTTGTGCATTTTCTAATATTTCGCTTTTCTTTATTAGAATTCCTTTACTAGCACATAAACCTTCTGCTACTACTACTGCAAGTGGTGTTGCAAGACCCAGTGAACATGGGCATGCAACTACTAATATAGTAACAAATGTGGTAATAGCTTCTCCAATATCTTTTCCTATAAGTAAATATATTATAAAAGTTATAATGCTAATTAATATAACAATTGGTACAAAAATACCAGATACTTTATCTGCTGTTTTTGCAATAGGTGCTTTTGTATTACTTGCTTCTACAACTAGCCTTACAATTTCTGATATTGTTGAATCTTTTCCTATTTTTTCTGCTTTATATTCTATATATCCATCGTAATTAATACTTCCTGCAATTACTTTATTTCCTTCTTTTTTGGATGTTGGTTTACTTTCTCCTGTAATAAACGATTCATCTAAATGTGCTTCTCCTAATATGATTTCTCCATCTACTGCAATTTTTTCTCCTGGTCTTGAAATTACAATATCTCCTTTAAAAATTTCATTTATAGTTACTTCTTTTTCTTTACCATTAACTTTTATAATTGCCTTATCTGGGGTAATTTCTACTAACTTCTTTATTGCTTCTTTTGTTTTATCTTTACTTATACAATCTATATATCTTCCTAATTTTATAAAATAAATAACAATTGCTGCTGATTCAAAATATAGGTTCATTACTAAATGATGATTTTCTGAATAAACCATATACATATTATATAAGCTATATATAAAACTTGATAAAACTCCTATTGCTACTAATGTATCCATATTAGGTGTTTTATGAATTAAATTTTTATAGCCATTTTTTAAGATGTCAAATCCATAAATTAAAAATGCTATGGTTAGTATTAATAAACTTACCATATAATTTGTAGTATTAGTATGTGGATCTAAAAATGGAATAGTAGGTAAATTTATCATATGTCCCATTGATATATACATAAGTAATATTGCAAGTAGTGTAAACATTATAAACTGATTTCGTTCTTTTTTATTCTTAGTTTCAATTTTTATTTCTTTAAATTCTCCTAAACTTTTAAACCCTGCTTGCTTAACAAATTCATCTAGTTTTGATAAATCTAAAATTTTTTCATCATACTCAATTTTTGCATTTGCCATTACCAAATTTACACTTGCTTGTATTATGCCATTTTGCTTATTTAGGTACTTTTCAAGTCCATTTGAGCATGCAGAACATGTCATTCCATCAATCTGCAAAATTACCTTTTTCATAAAAACATTTTACCTTTCTGTTGCATATTAAAATCTATTTCTTATTGCTTTACTATACATGAATAAATTTGTAATTATTATTTTACCTTAAAATTAATATCTTCTATTTTTTCTTTTATTATTTCTTCTCTTACTTCTTTATTTAGTGTAATTATAACAGTTCCAGTTTTATAATTTGCAACAACTTTTTCAACTCCATCAATTTGTTTTACAACATTCTGAACTCTATTTTCACAACCATTACATACCATACCTTCTACATTTATTATTAACTCTTTCATAAAAAATATAATTCCTTTCTCTTCTTTATTTTAAATAAACACACATAGTTATAAAAGAAATAATTTTCTTCAAACTATTAATGCCTTTATTACTTTTTTTATATTATCACAATTGTATGTAATTATCAATATGTTTTATATTTTGTTATAAAATTGTAACAACAATTCAAAGTTGATAAATAATAATTTTATAAATACATTCATTATACTATTATTCTATTAAATCT
>CAQOYX010000001.1:0-29520 GCA_948852375.1 uncultured Clostridia bacterium | reverse complement strand
TACTACTTCACTTGCAATAATTAATCCTGCAACTCCTGGAACAAATGATATACTACCACATACTTGCCTATTTTTAGTAATTTTTTCTTCATTTATATCTTCTAACTCGTATTGTTTAACTGGTTTTTCTTTTGAATACACTACTTTTAGTTTATTAATTCCTCGTTGTCTTAGTTCTTTTCTCATTACTTTCGCAAGTGGACATACACTTGTTTTATAAATATCTGTTACTTCAAATTTAGTTGGATTTAGTTTATTTCCTGTTCCCATGCAAGATATAATAGGAATATTTTTCTTATTGGCTCTAGTTACTAATTCTAACTTTGCTGTTATAGTATCTACTGCATCTATTATATAATCTATAGTATTATCTATAATATCTTCACTTTCAGGCAAAAAAAATTCTTGATATATTTCTACATTTGCATCTTGATTAATTTCTAAAATTCTCTGTTTTGCAACTTCAATTTTAGGTCTACCTATTGTTTTATTTGTTGCAATAAGTTGTCTATTTAAATTTGTTATAGAAACTGTGTCATTGTCTACTAATATAAAATTTCCAATCCCAACTCTTGCTAATGCCTCAACTATAAAAGAACCAACTCCACCAATTCCAAATATGGCAACTTTTGCTTTTTGTAATTTCTCTATTCCTTTACTTCCTATTAGAATTTCTGTTCTTAAAAATTGATTTAACATATTTTTATCATTCCTTCCGCTATTATAGTTTTGTTAAAAAACAACCATATTTCCTTCTTGTTAATGATAAATAGCTTATTTGGCAAAAAAAGTTTTAAATACAAATGTCAACATATGAGGTTGCATACCATGCAACCTCTGTATTTTATTTGTTTTTAAAATATTCTTAATATATCATTATAGGTAACATATATTGATAATCCAATTAATATTATAAATCCTGCCATTTGTATTCCTGCTTCTACATTTTCTTTTATTGGCTTTCTTCTTATTGCTTCAATAATATAAATTACTACTTTTCCTCCATCAAGTGGTGGAAATGGTAATAAGTTTGTTACGCCAAGTGATAAAGAGATTAGTGCAAGCACATAGATAAAATCAATAATTTCTTTTGTGTCTGCGACTATTCCTGATATTCCTATTGGTCCCATTAATTGATTAACACTTACTTTTCCTGTAAACATCATTTTTAAATTATCTATAATTGACAATGAAAAATCTACCGTATCCCAAAAGCCATAATATATATTATTTACAAAATTATTTTCTGCCATTTTGAATTGCACTCCTAATAGGTACGTATACACTATATTAGGTGTTACAGTTATTTCTTTTATTTCATCTTTCCTGTTAATTGTAAATACACAAATTTCTTCTTCACTTTCTTTTATATATTCTACAACTTTATATGGATCTTCTTCTACACTTTTTCCATTTATTTTTAATATAACATCATTTACTTGTATTCCAGCACTCTCTGCTGGACTTCCTGGATAAATTGCTACTATCTTGGTTGTGATTTCTTCTCCTCCAATTCCGAAGATATATTCCTGTATCTATACTTGGTATTTTTGTTGGTTGTACTTTTACTTCTTTTAATTCGTTATTTCTTTTAATTGTAACTATTACTTCATTTCCTTGTGTTTTTCTTAAAATTTCTTCTATATCTTTTTTGTTTCTTATTCTTTTATTATTTATTTTTACTATTTCATCTCCCGATTGTATTCCTGAGGTTGATATAGCATATCTATCATCTACTACTTCAATTTCTTGAGATATATAATTTCCTGTACTTGATACTAGTATAAAATATACTAAAAGTCCAAATATTATATTTACCATTCCACCTGCCATTACAATTGCAATTTTCTTTGAAATACTAGTTTGGCTAAAAGAACCTTCTTTTTCTGAACGTTTGTCTTCTCCTTCCATACTTACAAATCCCCCAAGTGGAATTAGTCTTAATGCATATTTTGTTTGTGTATTTTTACTTTTCCATATGGTAGGTCCAAATCCTATTGCAAATTCGTTTACTTTGACTTTTGCAAGTTTTGCTACAATAAAATGTCCTCCCTCATGTATTAATATTAAAAATCCTAATAGAATTATTACTTTTAAAGCTGTTATTAAAAAACTTATCAAGTTAGTACCTCCTATAATAATCTTAATAGCATATATGCAAATGGTGCAATGAATATTACACTGTCTATTCTATCTAACATTCCTCCATGTCCTGGTATAAGGTTACTAAAGTCTTTAATTCCCACATATCTTTTTATGCTAGATGCTGCAAAGTCTCCAATTTGACCAACTATACTTAGTATAATTGATATTAATATTGTATATAGATATGAAAATTGCATTTCAAAAAATGTATTAAATATATATGTACATAATAATGCCAATATTATTGCTCCTAGTATTCCTCCTATACATCCTTCTATAGTTTTATTGGGACTAATTTTACTGAATTTATGCTTTCCTAACCATTTTCCAAATATATATGCAAATATGTCTGTTCCCCATGCACATGCTAGTATGTACCAAACTAGGAATTTGCCATTTTCAAAACCATTAATTAATGGGATAAACATTAAGAATAATGGTATATAGCATATTCCGAAAAATGTTATTGCTATGTCTTTTATGTCTGTTGTCATATTTGTTATTATTATTTGTAGAAATAATATTGAAACTGCAAGCGGGATTAGTACACTTACTATTGTTATTGCATGTTCTAGCGGAAATATATGAATAAATGCGATTAGGGCTGATGCTATATATCCCATCCATATAACTGGATTTGCTTTTTGTTTAAATGCTTTATAGTATTCGTGCAGGCTCATTGCTGCAACTATTGCAAAAGTTATGTCTACAATATATTTATTTCCAAAAACTAATATTATTACTACTAAAGGAAATCCTAGTAGTGCTGAGGTTATTCTTTTTATATCCATATATTTTTTTCCCTTTCTTTTGCAATTTGCTTCCAACTAGTAATATATTTGATTTTCTGGGTGTAACTCCTTCAAGCTCACATGTATTCCCCTATCAAAGCTTTCATTCCGAAAATAAAATATATTACTTATCTCACGCTAATTACTGTCCTTTTTTTATGGTCCTTGTTTGGTATTCTTTAATGCATTCTAGTAAGTCTTCTTCTGTAAAATCTGGCCAATTTTTCTTTGTGAAGACAAATTCTGAGTATATTGTTTGCCATGGTAAGAATCCACTTGTTCTTATTTGTCCACTTGTTCTTATTAATAGGTCTACATCTGGTTGACCAGTGGTATATAAATTATTTGCAATTGTTTCTTCTGTTATACTTTCTGGAGCTAATTTACCTATTTTTATTTGTTCTGCTATTATCTTTGTGGCATATATTAGTTCTTGTCTTCCTCCATAGTTGAATGCTACATTAAAAATTACTCCTGTATTATTTTTTGTTCTTTCTACTGCTTTATTAATACTATTTTGTAATTTTGTTGATAATGCATTAATGTCTCCTAAAACTTTTATTTTTACATTTTCTGTGTCTGCTCTTTTTGAAAAGTCATCTAGATAGTTTCCAAGAAGTAACATTAATGCTCCTACTTCCTCTTTAGTTCTATTCCAGTTTTCTGTAGAAAATGCATATACAGTTAAATGTTTTATTCCTATTTTATTTGCATATCGTACTATTTTTTCTAATGTTTTTGCTCCTTCTTTATGTCCTAACTTTGGATCTATTCCTCTTTCTTTTGCCCATGTTCTATTTCCATCCATTATTATTGCAATATGTTGTGGTAATTTATTAATATCTATATCTTGCATTATTTATTTTTCTCCTATCTTGTATAGTGACATACCCTCCCTCTGTGTATGTGTATATATGCCTTATATTTATTCTATATCCTATTATCTATTTTATATACTCATAATTTCTTTTTCTTTATTTGCTAATATATTGTCTATTTCCTCTATCTTTTTATCTGTTATTTTTTGGATTTGTTCTTCTGCTGTATGTAAATCATCTTCTGTAATTTCTGAATCTTTTTGTTTTTTCTTGAATTCGTCAATTCCATCTCTTCTAATACTTCTTACAGCAACACGTGCTTCTTCCGCTGTTTTTCTAATTTCTTTTACTAATTCTTTTCTTCTTTCTTCATTTAGTTCTGGAAAATTTAGTCTAATTATTTTTCCGTCATTATTTGGATTTATTCCTATATCTGATGCTAAAATTGCTCTTTCTATTTCTTTTAATACACTTGCATCCCAAGGCTGAATAACTATTAACCTTGCTTCTGGAACAGATATTCCTGCTACTTGATTTATCGGTGTTGGTGTTCCATAATAGTCTATTTTTACTTTATTTAATATTGCAGGATTTGCACGTCCTGCTCTCACTTCTGCTAAATTTTCATTAAAAACATTAATTGTTTTTTCCATTTTTTCTTGTATACTTGTATAATCCATATTTTTCACTCTCTTTCTAAATTTATTCTTAAAAAAATTTTTCTATAAGTCTTTATTGGCCTTTTCTATAAACAAAGTGTAATTTAAAGAAAATATCCAATAATAGTCTGGTTCTTCTATTGTTTCATTCCTTCTTTTATATATTGTACCTCTTTTTCTACATCTAATCTCATAAACAAAGGCTCTCCTTTTGTAATTACTTTAGTTTCAACTGGTATAGTATCATATCTTTCAATGCTTTCCCATGTTTTTAATGTATCATCTTGTATACCTATTTGTCTTAATATATTTTTTGCTGTTTCTGGCATAAACGGAATTAACATAATTCCTATTTTTCTTAAATTCTCTATTAAATGATACATACATGATTGTAACTTTTCTGTTTCTTGGTTTTTGTCTAGTATCCAAGGTGATGTTTCATCTATATATTTATTTGTTATTGCAATTAATATCCAAATTTCAGAAAGTGCATTTGCAAATTCAAATTTTTCTATTAAATTTTCGATTTTTTCTATTTTTTCTTTTGCAGTTTTTTCTAATTCGCTATCAACTTCGTTTTTACAACCATTATATTTTGGTACAATTCCATCAAAATATTTATTAACCATAGCTATAGTTCTATTTAGTAAATTTCCTAAATCATTACATAAATCAAAATTAAATCTTTCTACAAATCCTTCTGGCGAAAATACTCCGATCTTGTACTACTGGTATTTCTCTTAACAAGAAATATCTTGTAGCATCTAGTCCATATCTATCTATTAATAATTCTGGATATACTACGTTTCCTTTAGATTTACTCATTTTTCCATCTTTCATCATAATCCAGTTATGAACCAGTATTTTTTTAGGAAGTGGCAAATTTAATGCCATTAAAAATATTGGCCAATATATTAAATGGAATCTAGCAATATCTTTACCTACAATTTGTACACCTGCTGGCCAATATTTCTTATATAATGTATCATCTTCTGACATATAGCCTAATGCAGTTATATAGTTTGTAAGAGCATCTAGCCATACATATATAACATGGCTAGGATCTGATTTTACTTTTATTCCCCAATCAAAATTTGTACGTGTAATGCATAAATCTTCTAATCCAGGTTTTATAAAGTTATTTATCATTTCTGTTTTTCTAAATTCAGGAGTTATAAAATCAGACTTTTCATATAACTCTAATAATCTATCTGCATATTTTTTCATATTAAAAAAATATGCTTCTTCTTTCATAAGTTTAACTTCTCTTCCACAATCAGGGCATTTTCCATCTACTAACCCGAGTTTTTGTAAAATATGTCTCACAAGGAACACAATACATTCCTTCATATGTTCCTTTGTAAATATCACCATTTTCAAGAAATTTTTCAAATATTTCTTGTACAATTTTTTCATGTCTTTGTTCAGTTGTTCTTATGAAATCATCATAACCTATATCCATTTTATTCCATAAAGCTTTCGCCATATCTGCCATTTGGTCTACATATTCTTGAGGTGCTATTCCTTTGTTTTGAGCAACAGTTTGTATTTTTTGCCCATGTTCATCTGTTCCTGTAAGAAGATATGTATCATAACCTCTTAATGTTTTATATCTTTTTATTGTATCTGCTACAATAGTTGTATATGCTGTTCCTATATGGAACTTTCCACTTGGGTAATATATTGGTGTGGTTATATAAAATTTGTCCATATTAGCCATCCTTCCTCTATTAAATTTATTTTTTATCACTACACAAATAAGAGATTTTATTATTTAAAACTAGGACAGACCACTTGTCTGTCCATAATCATTCAGTAAATATTCATCATTTATTATTTAGCTCTTTTAGCTTTTGATTTTCCTTCTATTGCATTAACCCATAAATAAGATATATATGAAACATATATCATTATACATTCTACTAATATACATTGTGAAAGTACCAAATGTGGATTTTCATGTGGTATTGGTAAATTAAATATGTATTGTACTACATGCATTACTAATAAAAGAAGATATACTATTAGTGGTAATAATGGTACATATGATTTTTTAGCTTCTTTTCCTATATATACAAAACATATTGTAAGAAATAACGCAATTAGTAAACTCCATGGATCAACCATATTAATAAAAAACATATTTTTTCCTCCTTTGTTCTTTTATAGTTATTTACAAAACTTAAAAATAACTTACTTTAGTTTTTCTTCAATTAGCCTTGCTAATTCTTTTGCTTTTGTTTCAATATAATCTTTATTTTCTCCTTCAATCATAACTCTAACTAAAGGTTCTGTTCCAGATGGTCTTATAAGAATTCTTCCATTTCCAGAAAATTCTTTTTCTAATTCGTTTATTTTACTAGCTATTTCTATATCCTTTTCGTAATCATACTTTTTATTAGATGATACTTTCGCATTAACTAATACTTGTGGATATATGTTTATTATACTACAAATTTTACTTGATGCAACATTTTTTTCTAATAAAATTTTTATCATCATTAAAGATGTTAAAATCCCATCTCCTGTTGGGTTGTAATCTAAGAATATAATGTGTCCTGATTGTTCTCCCCCAAGATTATAACCGTTTTTTAGCATTTCTTCTAGTACATATCTATCTCCAACCTTTGTTTGCTTTAATTCTAAACCATTGTTTTTACAGTATTTATTTAAGCCTAAATTGCTCATAACAGTTGCAACTACTGTATCTTTTTTTAATGTATTTTTTTCTTTCATATAATTAGAAACTATTGCAAGACACATATCTCCATCTATTTCGCATCCTTTTTCATCTATAAGAAGACATCTGTCTCCATCACCATCATATGCAATTCCTAAATCTAATTTATTTTCAACAACATGTCTTTTTAGTTGTTCTAAATGTGTAGAACCACAATTTTCATTTATGTTTATGCCATCTGGTTTATTATTTATTATACTATAGTTAATTCCAAGTTTTTTAAATACTTCTTCTGCAATTTGGTAAGTTGCTCCATTTGCTGTATCTATTCCTACTTTAAAATTCTTTTTTATGTACTTATTTATATCTTCCTTAAATGTTTCTATAAAAAAACCGAATATACTTTTGTATTAAATCTTGTCTTGTTTCGGAAACACCTATTTTATTGTTTGGTGCATTTAATTCTGAAATCTTACCAGAATCCATAATTTCTTCTATTTCCTCTTCTAATGTATCATCAATTTTAGTTCCTTTATTACTAAAGTACTTTACTCCGGTTAAATTCAAAAGTATTATGTGATGCTGAAATAACTACACTCGCATCTGCATTTAATTTTCTTGTTAAATATGCAACCGCAGGTGTTGGTATTACACCTAATAATTTTACATTAGCTCCATAACTTAAAAAACCAGCTGTCATTGCACTTTCTATTAATGTTCCAGAAAGACGTGTATCTCTTCCTATTAATATGGTTGGTACATAGTCTGAATGTTTTGATAATACATATGCACCTGCTTTTGCAACTTTGTATACAAGCTCTGGTGTAAGTTCAGTATTTGCAATTCTTCTAATTCCATCTGTTCCAAAATATTTTCTCATTTTGTTCCCTACTTTCTTTGTTATAAACTTATATTATTATACATATAATTTAATCTGTTTGCAATATTTTAAAAAATTTTTCCAAGTTAATTTCCATCTCTATACTTTTGATGTTCATATTTTTACAATAATCTTAATGTAAATTAAAATATACAATAAAAAGGAAAATTGATGTTACTCAATTTTCCTGTAATACTATCATAGGTAAATCCTATAACATATTTGTTATATTAGTCTATGCTAAAAGCTAAAAAATATTCATAATGCTAAACTCTTTAAAAATTTTGGTATTTAGAAAACCTTAATAACTATTTATTTTTATGCAACATCATTTATTTTTATATCTCTTGCATGTTCTATTTTTTCCCAGCTTGTATCTCTTTTAAATAAACATTTAAAGTTTATTAATAACCATGAGCCTAAGAATAAAGGATAGCAAAGTAATCCTTTCCACATTGGTCTTATTTGTTTTCTATCTAGTAGCATTATAAGAATTGCTGTTCCTATTGGTAACAAAAATGTTGGTACCAAATATCTTATAATATTTTCTACTAATTCCCATGTTGTTATTCCTTTTCCTAAGAACATTATAACATTTATTCCTAATAAAACAAGAGTTAAAACAAACATTGGTATACTTCCAACTATATATAATAATCCATCAAAATTCATTAATGTTTTATGTTCCTTTGTTGCTGTTGCTAAGTCTTTTGTATAGTTTTGTATACATTGCATATGCCCAACTGTCCATCTTGACCTTTGTGACCAACTTTGTTTAAATCCTACTGGTTGTTCATCGTATACAATTGCTTCTGTTGCCCAACCTAATTTTTTTCCTGATATAATTCTTTTTAATGAGAATTCTATGTCTTCTGTAAGAGTTTGTGTATCCCAGCCTGTTGCTTTAATAACATCAAATTTAACCATAAATCCTGTACCATTTATTAATGGAGATAGCCCTAAATTATATCTTGCTAAATGATAAAACCTATTCATTGTCCAGTAAAATAATGCATACCCAGCTGAAATCCAGCTATCGGTTGGATTTTTTATATCTCTATATCCTTGAACAACATCTTCACCTTGACAGAGTTTTTTATTCATACTTTTAATAAAATTTTCATGTACAATATTATCTGCATCAAAAACACAAAAAGCATCATATGGTGCATTCTCTTCTATTTTCTGGTTCAAAAACCATTTTAATGCATGACCTTTCGTTTTATTTTCATTGTCAAACCTTTGAAATACTATTGCACCAGCATTTTTTGCAATTTCTGCTGTTTTATCTGTACAGTTATCAGCTATTACATATATGTCTAATAAATCTTTTGGATAATTTTGTTTTAACAAACTCTCTACCAAATTTCCTATAACATTTTCTTCATTATGTGCTGGTATAATTGCCATAAATTTATTTTGTTTATCTTCTAATATTGGTTTATCTTTTAATTTTACAAGTGAACATATACTAACAATAAGTTGATATAGCCAAAATATCGTTACTATCCATACTAGTGCTTGTTGAAGCACATATAAATATACCATTTTTTACTCCTCTTTTATACTAATAATATAATGTATTTTATTACACATAATATTATACTATTATGGACAATTTTTTTCAAGCCAATTATGTTGAATTAAGAATATCTTAATTTACAGTTCACTAAAAAATTTCTTAAATGATATTTCATGTAAATATACTTATTTTTAGTGAACTGTGACTCTCTTAATCTGTTTCCTCTAAATCCTTTTTGCTTAAATTAATTCTTCCTTGCTCATCTATTTCCATAACTTTTACTTTAACTATATCTCCAACTTTTAGCACATCTTCAATTTTTTCTATTCTTTCTTTAGAAATTTTTGATATATGAAGTAATCCTTCTTTTCCACCTGGTACTTCTACAAATGCTCCAAATGGCATAATTCTTGTTACTGTTCCTTCTGCTATTTCTCCAACTTCTACATCTTTTGCTATGTCTTCTATCATTTTTAATGCTTTTTTACCATTTTCTGTGTCATTTGAGTAAATAAATACTCGTCCATCTTCTTCTATATCAATTTTTACTCCTGTTTCTCCAATAATTTTATTAATCATTTTTCCGACCTGGTCCTATTACATCTCTAATTTTGTCTACATTTATTGTTGTATTTATAATACTTGGAGCATATTTTGATATATTATCTCTTGGCTTATTTATTTGTTTTAACATTATTTCTTCTAGTATATATTTTCTTGCAATCCTTGTTCTTTCAAATGCTTCTTTTATTATATCATATGTTAAACCATCTATTTTTATATCTACTTGTATTGCTGTTATTCCTTTTTCTGTTCCTCCTACTTTAAAGTCCATATCCCCGAAAAAATCTTCTAGCCCTTGAATATCTGTTAACATGATATAATGGTTAGGGTCTTCTTCATCTGTTACAAGACCTGTCGAAATACCTGCAACTGGTCTTTTTATTGGAACACCAGCATCCATTAATGCTAGTGTACTTCCACATATACTTGCTTGAGATGTTGAACCATTTGAGCTTAATACTTCTGATACTACCCTTATAGCATATGGGAATTCTTCAGCTGACGGTATTACTGGTACAAGTGCTTTTTCAGCAAGTGCTCCATGACCTACTTCACGACGCCCTGGGCCACGTGATGGTCTTGCTTCTCCCACACTATATGATGGAAAATTATAATGATGTATATATCTTTTAGATGTTTCTTCATCTATTCCATCTAATTCTTGTTCTTCACTAACCATTCCAAGTGTTGCAACTGATAATACTTGTGTTTGTCCTCTTGTGAATAGTGCACTTCCATGTACTCTTGGAAGTAGACCTACTTCACATGAAAGTGGTCTAATTTCATCTATCTTTCTACCATCTGGTCTTTTTTGTTCTTCAAGTATCATTTTTCTAACTGATTTTTTTTCTAACTTATACAAGCTTTCTTCTATGTCTGTTTTCTTACTTTCAGCTACTTCTTCACCATATTTTTCTATAAAATATGCATTAACATCCTCTGATAATTTATCCATATTAGCATCTCTTATTTCTTTATCTACTGCTTGTACATCTTTATACATTCTATCTGCATATTTTTCAAATATCTCTTCGTAAATATCATGATCTACTTCAAATGATTTATACTTAAATTTTGGTTTCCCAACTTCATTTTTCATATTCGTTATAAAATCACATATTTTTTTTATTTCAATATGTGCTGCCTTAATGCTTGCAAGCATAATATCATCTGGAATTTCATCAGCTCCCGCTTCTATCATTGCTATTTTTTCTTTTGTTCCTGCAACTGTTAGAGTTAATCTTGATTTTTCTCTTTCTTCAAGTGTTGGGTTTATAACAATACAATCATCAACATATCCTACATTTACTGCTGCTGTTGGTCCTCCAAATGGTATGTCTGAAATTGAAAGTGCTGCTGATGCACCAATCATTGCTGCGACTTCTGGTGAGTTGTCTGGTTCTACTGATAATACAGTTGCTACAACACATACATCATTTCTAAAATCTTTTGGAAATAGTGGGCGAAGCGGTCTATCTATTGCTCTTGATACAAGTATTGCTTTATCAGCTGGTTTACCTTCTCTTTTTAAATAACTTCCAGGAATTTTTCCTACCGAATATAGTTTTTCTTCATAATCTACTGAAAGTGGAAAAAAGTCTATTCCATCTCTTGGTTCCTTTGATGATGTAACATTAACTATTACAACTGTGTCTCCATATCTAACAAGTACACTGCCATTTGCAAGTCCAGCCATTTTCCCTGTTTCTAGTACTAATTTTCTTCCAGCAAGTTCTGTTTCAAATGTTTTAAACATATTTCATTTCTCCTTTATATTTTTATTTATATAGTAGATAATATTTCATAGATTGTAACCTCTATATTGTATGCATATTTTATTTATGTATACAATATACAAGCTACTTCTAATTCATAATTATCTTTATATACTTATTATACATTATAGGGTGTTTAAAATTTTATTAAACACCCTACATTTAATTATTTACGTAATCCTAATTTATCAACGATATCTCTATATCTTTCAATATCTCTTTTAGACAAGTAGTTTAGTAAATTTCTTCTTTTACCAACCATTTTTAAAAGACCTCTTCTTGAATGATTATCTTTAACATGCACTTTTAAATGTTCTGTTAATTCTGTAATCCTTTGAGTTAAAAGAGCAATTTGAACTTCTGGAGAACCAGTGTCTTTTTCATCTCTTTTATAAGTATTAATAATTTCTTCCTTTCTTTCCTTTGTCATATTAGACTCCTCCTATATAATATTCCTTAAACTGAGTAAAAGTAGAGTTTTTATCCTTTTGCTAAGTATAAGGTTTTAACATGTATTATTTTACTACATATTTTTTAAAAAATCAAGTATTTTTTTTATTAGTTTCTTTGTATATTTGTAGGTTTGTCAAACATATGTCACACTTTCTTAGAAATAACTATAGTTGAAATACCAAGTATGCCTTGTCTGTACTTTAACCTTTTACATATTCTAAATATTTTTCGTTTGGACTTAGCCATTTTAATGGCTTCATTGGAAAATCATTATATACTTTCTCCCAATATTTTAATCTGTTTTTAAAGTCTTCAAAACTGCAAAATACTTTATTATAATAAAATCTTTCTTGATCTTTTCTATGACTTCTTTCTACTTTTCCATTGTGCCTTGGTGTTTTTGGCTTTATTAATTTGTGTTTTATTCCTAATTCTTCTAGTTTCTTCTCAAACATTGTCTTCTTGTTTGTTTCATACAAGCTTAATCTATTAGTAAATTCAAACCCATTATCTGTTTGTATACATTCTATTTTAAATGGAAATTAATAAAAATATTTTTTTCTAGTTATAAATTACATTTGATACAAGGACAAAATTAGTTGATGCAATGAAGAAAAAAAGAAAAATTTAGAACTAAATGAATAAATTTAATTACGGTAAATTCGCCATAATTAAAAGTACAAAATAAAGAAACGAGGTAAAAAAATGAATGATATAGGTGGAAATTTAGATAATATTAAAGTTGCAATTTTTGATTTTGATGATACATTAGCAATTCATAAGGATAGAGATTTTTTAAAGCAGCGTTCTGAAAATGAAGAAACATATTTGAATTTTTATTTAAATGCTTATTTAAATCTAGAAACCTTTTATGAGAATATTGAGTCTTGTAATAAATCAGATTCATTATATAAAATTATTAACATTTTAAGAAATAATGGTTCCAAATTATATTGCTTAACTGGAATGAAATTTTCGTTTCATTTCAAAGCTAAACAAAATTTCATTCATAACCATTATGGAAATGATATAGAAGTTATTGCTTGTTATCCACAAGAAAGAAAAACAAATGCTGTAAAAATTATTCAGAAGGCTAATAATTGTGACTTAACTGAAATATTATTTGTAGATGACATTGAAGACAATGTTTATAAATTAAATAATTTAGGTGTATGTGCATTATTAATAGATGAGGTTGATTCATTATTAACTATTAAAAATTAATTTTAAAAATCTAAAGTTTATTAGATTTCTTGCTACTACTTTAAAATTCCCAACTGATGTCAAATGTGCATACATCATTATCATAGTCGTGTCCGCCGAAAGAAAATTTAATATCTATAGATATACGATTTATATCAGCCAACAAATCCCTTAATGTACTTATCTCCTTGAAGTATATTTTCAGGTTCAAATGTTGCATTATCAATGCCACATTCACTTGGAGAAAGGGTAATTGTTAACCGAGATAACACTACATAACTGTAAGATAAGCATAAGCCCTTTTCAATCACGTCGCCCTTTTTAATCTGTTGAATAATTGAAATGGCTTGCTGAGACCTTTCTTTAGACCAACCTTGCATCATTATCAAATCTTTCAAATTTTCTGAAACCGCTGGGAGTTCTTTGAGTGCATTGCTAAATAGTGTCAATAATGTCATAATGATTCCTCCTTATAATTGTTCGGAGGTTTGCACCTCCGAAAGTTTACATTTTCAAAGGTGCAACAACAATGTTACTAACTTTATTATATATCATTAGAATAATTAAAAACTAAAAAAGTAACATTTTTGATAATCACTTTATGTGGCTCAATATATGTAAGATTAGTTTTATCTAGTTTTCTAATACTACCATTGATAAAAGTAGGAGTAGTTTTGGAAAACTCACATATAAATTCAAGTCGCTGTTTTAGACATTCCTCAAATTCTAGTTCTTGTTTAATTATCTTCATTTCAAACACCATCCTTTCGTTTGGATGATTTTTATATTGTTTTTAGGCAACAAAAAAATCAACCATTTTACTGATTGATTTTCATGTCTATCTGTTCAATTTAGTTCGAACAGATACGTCGTTGGAGGTGTTGGGCGGATTTGAACCGCCGAATCAGAGTTTTGCAGACTCGTGCCTTACCACTTGGCTACAACACCATATATTTAATTATATGAATGTTTTATAAAAATAGTACCAAAAATTTTCTCTATTCACTTACAATTTATAAAATTTGGAATTATGGAGCAGGTAACGAGAATCGAACTCGTAACTAAACCTTGGCAAGGTTTTATTTTACCACTAAACTATACCTGCAAATTATTTTTAATAAAGTACTCTTATAATAACAAAAAAATATTAATAAGTCAAGATGAAAATGAAAAAATATCAAACTCTACGCATACCAAAAATCTTAAAGATATTTTACATAATTGGTTGAAATTATTACAAAAATGTTATATAATTGTAATGATTGGGTATTTTTAGAAAATGTTTTATAAAGATAAGCATCCGTAGGAGCTATTTTTTTATAGAAAATCACTACAAAAAAATGGTAAAAACTACTATTGACATTGCAAATTAAGCAAAGTAAAATATAAATAGTATATTTACTAATTAAAGGAAGGATAAAGGCTTAAAATAACCTCCAAATGAATAAAAGTATTTATTTGGATTTGTGCCATATAGAAAGGATGAAGTTCAAAATGAAAACAAAAAGAGTTATTTGGATGTTAATTCTAATATTAACTTTACTACTTGTAAGTTGTACAGTTAGTACAAATACTTTTGCTGCAAATTCAAGTTATGTATTAGGAATAACAAATGTAAGAGAATTTACAGAACAAATGAGAAATGAGGGGAAAACTGGAGGTGCAGCATATGGAATAGGAGCAAAAGCAGGTAATACAGTAACTAAAAAAATATGGAAAATAATATCATATTCTGGAACAGGAAGTGATGTAGTTAACTACAATAATGCATTTTATTGTATAAAAGCAGAACATGGTTTTGTAACAAATTCTACTACACGGAAATGTATCAAATATAAGAAAGATATATGATACAAGTCTTAACATGAAAACACAAGCAAGTGAAGTAATTGCAAAATTAAATGCAATTAATACATATAAAGGAGATACTGCAATATCACAAGAAACCTATAATAAAATTATGTGGATTATAGATAACATGTATTTACCAAAATCAGAGGATGCAATAACACATAAAGAGGAATTAATGCAAGTAGCAGGAATTACAAGATATGATGTTGGAATATTATTAACAGATGATGATATAGAAGTAGTACAACAATTAGCACTATGGTATTTTACAAATCCAAATGATGAATATGAAAATCATACAAAAGTATATCATAATAATAATTCTAGTGGGCAACCTATACTACCAACATTATTATTCAATAATTGGAATGGGCTAGATAGTAATTATAGAAGCTTTGCAGACTTAGAAAATGACCCAGTAGCTGATACACAATTAGGTACAACGCGACAAAATCAAGCTGAAGATTTATATAGATACTTTATAAATAATGCAAATGCAAATTATAATTACAGTCAAACTGTAGGATCTCCAATAACATTAAATAAATCAAATTATATAGCAGAACAAGTTGGAGAAAAATATATAGTAGGTCCATTAAGCATTAGTGTAGATACAGGAAAAAGTTATAATATAACAGAAGCAAAATTTAAAGATCAAAATGGAAATACAATAAATTTTTCTAGTGAGAACCAATTATTAGATGCTAATAAACAAGTTATTACAGATAATAAAATTAGAGTAGGACAAAACTTTTATATAAGTTTACCAATAAATACAAGTATTAAAAAAGTGGCATTTGAAATAAAAGGAACATATGGGACAACAGAAGCTACATATTATACAACAAGTCAAAGTACATCTGTGCAAGAACAACCAGTTGTACTTGTTGAAAAAATATCTAAAAATTATTCTGATAATGTAGAAATACCTTTACCAGAACCAAGATACCTAGATCTAGCATTAAGAAAATCGATAACAAAAATAGGAAATGAATCAATAACGAATAGATTACCACAAGTAGATTATACAAATTTACAAAATAAAACAGCAACTACAGCAAAATATAATAGTACTAAAACTCCATTATCAGTAGAAACAAATGATATAATAGAATATACAATAACAATATTTAATGAAGGGCAAAAAAATGGATATGCTGCTAAGATAAATGATTACTTACCAGAAGGAATAGAATTTGTAGAATTAGTGTCGCCAAGGGATAAATATACAGCAACATCTACAAAAAATACAGATGGAACAACTACAGTAACAATAACCAATACAGGAAGAACAGTATTAAATAGATACACTACAGGAACGCCACAAAATGAAAGTGTTACAATTAGATGTAAAGTAATAAAACAAGCAACTACTACAGATCAAAGACTAGTAAATATAGCAGAAATAACAAAATATTTTGATAGTGAAAGTAACATGGAAAAAGATGCAGATAGAGATTCACAAATTAGTAACTTTCCAATTAACATGAAAAATAATACATATAATGGAAATGGACAAGATGGAAACTATGTACCAGGTCAGCAAGATGATGATGATTTTGAACCAGTAATATTACCAGGAAAGTATATTGATTTAGCCCTAAGAAAATCAATAACAAAAATAGGAAATGAATCAATAACGAATAGATTACCACAAGTAGATGCAACAAACTTACAAAACAAAACAAAGACAACAGCAAAATACAATCATTCAAAAGTTCCATTAGAAGTAGAAACAAACAGCCTAATAGAATACACATTAACAGTATATAATGAAGGAGAAAAAGCAGGATATGCAGGAGAAATAAAAGATTATTTGCCAGCAGGAATAGAATTTGTAGAACTAGTATCTCCAACAAATAAATATACAGCAGTTGCTACAAAAAATACAGATGGAACAAGTACAGTAACAATAACAAACAAAGCAAAAACAGTATTAAACAAATACAATGGAGGAACACCAGAAAGTGAAAGTGTAACAATAAGATGTAAAATAACTAAAAAAATAAAACAAGAAGACCAAAGACTAGTAAACATAGCAGAAATAACAAAATATTATGACAGTGAGCTAGAAGAAGAAATAAATACAGATAGAGATTCTACTAAAGCAAATTTTCCAAGTGACAAGAAAAACAATACATACAATGGAAAAGAAAAAGACGGAAACTATGTACTAGGACAAGAAGATGATGATGATTTTGAAGTAGTAATACTACCAGGAAAAGACTTTGATTTATCACTTCGAAAATTCATTACAAAAGTTAATGGAAGAGCTCCAGAAGAAAGTAGAGTTCCGAAGGAAGATATAACAAAACTTGCTAGTGGAGAAAGCCAAACTGCAATATACAATCATCCAAAAACACCATTACAAGTAAAAGCAGGAGACATAGTAACATATACAATACGTGTATATAATGAGGGCGAACTTGATGGATATGCAACTGAAATTACAGACTATTTGCCAGAAAACTTAGAATTTTTAAAAGATGATGAAGAAAACATTGCAAATGGTTGGGTATATGATGAAAATGACATAAATTTAAGAACAGTAAAAACAAATCATCTATCAAAAGATATTGATGAGGAAGAAAACTTAATAAAAGCATTTGACGGAAAAAATCTATTATATAAAGAAGTAAGTATAAATTGTAAAGTAACAAAAAATGTAAATTCAGGGGATATAATAACAAACATAGCAGAAATAACAAATTTTACAGATAAATTTGGAGATGAAACAATAGAAGAAATAGAAAGAGACTCTAAAAAGAAAAACTTCCCTGAAGACAAGAAAAACAATGAATATAATGGAAAAGAAACAGTTGGAAACTATGTACTAGGCTGGGAAGATGATGACGACTTCGAAAAAGTAGTAGTACAAATATTTGACTTATCACTAAGAAAATTTATTACAGCAGTAAACAATACAAGTGTTACTTCAAGAATTCCAATACCTACTATAGGAGAAGATGGAAACATTAAATATGAGCATACAAAAGAACCAGTAGAAGTAAAAACAAACGATATAGTAACATACACATTAAGAATATACAACGAAGGAGAAATTGCAGGATATGCATCTGAAATTACAGATGATTTACCAGAAGGGTTATTATATTTACCAGAAAACGATATAAACAAAACATATAATTGGAAAATGATAGATGAACAAGGAAATGAAACAGAAGATATAGAAAAAGCAGTAAAGGTAACAACAGACTATCTATCAAAAGAAAAAGGGGAAGGTTTAAATTTAATAAAAGCATACAATAAAGAACAAGGAATAACAAACCAAAATCCAGACTATAAAGACATAAAAATAGCTTTCAAAGTAATAGAACCAGGAACATCAAACAAAATATTAACAAATATAGCACAAATTTCAGATGACCAAGATGAAAATGGAGATCCAGTAGATGATACAGACTCAACACCAGGAAATGACGATATGACAGAAGATGATATAGATGTAGAACATGTAAAATTAGTATACTTCGATTTAGCACTAAGAAAATTCATCACAAAAGTAAACAACTTAGATGTAAACAACAGGTATCCTAAAGTAGAAATTGTCGAAGACGGAAAACTAAAATATACACATACAAAAGAGCCAGTTGATGTAGAAAATGGAAACATAGTAACATACACCATAAGAGTTTACAACGAAGGAAAACTATCAGGTTATGCAAGTGAAATTACAGATGATTTGCCAAAAGGACTACAATATTTACCTGAAAATGAAACAAACAAAAAATATGCTTGGAAAATGATAGATGAACAGGAAAATGAAACAGAAGACATAGAAAAAGCAGTAAAAATAACAACAGATTATCTATCAAAAGAAAAAGAAGAAACCGATGGAGAAAACCTAATAAAAGCATACAATCCAAGCCTTGGAATAACAGAACAAAACCCAGACTACAAAGATGTGCAAATTGCATTCAAAGTAACAGAACCAGAAACTTCAGATAGGATATTAATAAATACAGCAGAAATATCAGAAGATTCAGATGAAGCTGGAGCCCCAATAGATGACATAGATTCAATACCAGACAATGGTAAAGAAGATGAAGATGATATAGACATAGAAAAAGTAAAAGTAAAATACTTTGATTTAGCACTTAAAAAATGGGTAACACAAGCAATTGTAATTGAAGGTGATACTAAGACAATAACCGAAACTGGACACACAGGAGATGAAAACCCAGAACCAGTAGTAAAAGTAGACCTAAAAGATAAAAAATTAAACAAAGTAACAGTAAAATTTGCATACAAAATAAAAGTAACCAATGAAGGTGAAATAGAAGGATATGTAAAAGAACTAAAAGACTACATACCAGAAGGACTAAAATTTGTAAAAGAAGATAACCCAGACTGGGAACAACTTGCAGAAGATGTAGTAACAACTAAAAAACTAGAAAACACGCTACTAAGACCTGGAGAAAGTGCAACAGTAGATATAGTATTAACCTGGATAAATGATAAAGATAACTTAGGACTAAAAGTCAATGTAGCAGAAATAAGTAAAGATCACAATGAAAGTGGAACACCAGATATAGATTCAACACCAGATAACCTAGTTCCAGGTGAAGACGATATAGATGAAGCACCAGTAATACTATCAGTAAAAACAGGAGAGATAAGACTGTATATTACGTTAGGGGTAATTATACTAACAACACTTGCAGGTGGAGTAATGCTTATTAAAAAATATGTACTATAAAACAATAAAAACCTTAAGGCTTTGCCTTAAGGTTTTTTGTGCTGTTTACTCATAAATTCTAACTCCTCTCATGTAATTAATATAAGCATTATCAATATTATGCCATGTATTAATTTCGTTATCTAATGAGAATAATCTAAAGAATTATTATAAAAATGTTCATAGCTTGATATAATCTCATTTTTAAAAAATGTGGGCATACCTTTTTAAAGTCAAATATAGTGTTATGATGCAATTCAAATACAGTATTTTTATTAGAATTAATGTCATCATATGTATACGCATACGTATTTTTCAACATTTCAAATTCATAAGCAATTTTATCATCATCTCTTAAAGCCTGCAATTCTTCAGGTGTAACAAAAGTTTTATCAATACCATTTTTTTCATCCTCACGAGGGTTTACGTATAGTTATAATTTTTACTTCTAATAATTTGTTTTTTACATTATAATGTTAATACGAAAAAATAGCAATAGGTTACATCATTAAAATTATTTTCATATCATATTTACAACTAAAAATGCTTATGATATAATTTCTACAAGATTTAGAAAGAGGGGTAAATGTAATGAATCAAATTTTACAAGTAGAAAGTCGGTAAAAGTAGTAAACCAATTGAAATAGGAAAAATAGTAAAGTTTTTTGTCATAGCAATTGCTATATTTGCAGTTGTATTAATAGCTTTAGGCGGATATTATCTTATTACGAACAATGATATATTTACTCCAAAAGAAAACCAACAAATAGCTAAAGTGCCAAATGTAAACATTGAAAAACAAGATGATAATGTATTAATAGAAGTAAATGGAGAAGTGGCTATTTCAAAGATAGTATATAATTGGAATGAAGAAGAAAACAAGACTATTGATGGAGAAAATAGTACAAGCTTATCAAAAACAATAGAATTACCATATGGAACAAACACTTTAAACTTAACAGTTATAGATATAAATGGAACAGAAACAAAATTCCAAAAAGAATATATAGTAGAAGAAACAGATAAACCAGAAATAGAATTAGTAATGACAAAAGATAGAAAAATAAGAATTTCAGTACAAGATGCTAAAGGATTACAATACATTAATTATTCATGGAACAATGATGAACCAACAAAAATAGAAAAAAATGCAAATGAACCAGGAAAAATAGAACAAATAGTAGAAATACCATTAGGACTAAACACATTAAAAGTAGAAGCAGTAAATGAAGATAATAAGGTATCAACAAAAGAATTACAAGTAAAAGGAGTAAACAGTCCAAAATTAAGCTTCAAAAAAGAAGGAGATAATTTAATAATAAGAGCAGAAGACGAAGAAGGAATGAAAGAAATAAAATACACATTAAATGGTGAAGAAAATACATTAAACTATGGAAATAAAAAGGTTATTGAATATACACAAATTTTACCAAAAGGTGAAAGCAATATGGAAATAACAGCAGAAAACCAAGAGGGAGGCATTACAACAAAGAAAGTAAAAATCATAAATAAATAATTATAAACAGGGTTGCATACCATGCAACCCTATGTGGTTATAACAAAAAAATTATATCAAAATGTTTATAAAATACAACATTATAAAAATAATGTTTAACAGTAAGAAAGGAATATATCGAAGAATGGAAAATTACATATATATATCAAAGTTCATAATGTATTTTATAGTATACTCATTCTTTGGATGGGTTATGGAATCCATTTTAAAAACAATAATTCAAAAAAAGCCAGTAAATAGTGGTTTTTTATATGGACCATTCTGCCCAATATATGGATTTGGTGCTATTATAATGTTCGCATTTTTGCAGAGTTTCAAAGAAAACGTAGTAGTATTGTTCATAATAGCGTTTTTTATACTATCAATATGGGAATATATTGTAGGGTGGGCATTAGAAAAAATATTTAATACAAAATATTGGGACTATTCAGAAAACAAATTTAACATTAAAGGAAGAGTATGTCTAATGAACTCATTATCTTGGGGACTTTTAGGAGTAACATTCATAAGATACATTCACCCATTCATAATAGAGAAAATAGATATAATAAAAACAAATGATCTACTATTTCTAACAATAACATTATCAGTAATAATAATAGTAGACTTAATAATTAGTATAATAAAAATAAAGAATATAAGTCTAAACTTAGAAAAACTAAAAGAAATTACAAGTACGATAAAAGAAAAAATAGAAGAATTAGAAACAAAACAAATAGGAAAAGAAAGTTTACAAATAAACAAAGAAACACTACTTCAAGCAATAGAAGAATTAAAATACAGACAAACTAAAATAAAAAGAAAATTAATAAAACAAACAAGCAGACTAAAAAAAGCATTCCCAAGCATGAAATCTGATGTAATAGAAAAAATAAACGAATTTCTAAAGGAAAAAAAAGAAAACATCCGAAACAGACACACGAGTTGAAGAAAATAAATATATTGATGTCTGGAAGCGAACCGCAAATGAATAAACATAAACAATAAAGGAGAAAAAACATATGTTACAAGAAATCTATATAATAGATGACAAAACAGACCTTATAAAAACCCTAAAAGAAGCCTTTAAAAATGACAAAGAATATACATTCAAAGGCGTAAAAACAGTGGATATAGAAATAGCACTAAAAAACATACCAGCACTAATCATAATAAACGAAGACAGCATAGATAAAAACATAATAGAACTATGTAACAGAATAAGACAAGACGACGACAATAGCATAACTCCAATAGTAGTAGTAGGAGAAAAAAGAGATAAAGAACATAGAGTTTCAATTCTACAACTATGTGTAGAATACTACATAGTAAAACCAATAGACACAGATTACCTATATTACACAATAAAAAACATAGTAAGACTAATGTATACCAATAGAAGAGTAAGTCCATTAACAGGATTACCAGGAAATGTGCAAATCCAAACAGAAATAAAAAAGCGATTACTAAAGAAAGAAGAATTTGCCATACTATACTTCGACCTAGACTACTTCAAATCTTACAATGATCTATATGGATTTGCAAAAGGAGACGAAATAATAAAATTTACAGCAAAAACAATAGTAAAAAATATCCATGCAAGTGAAGCACAAAGTAGTTTCGTAGGACACATAGGAGGAGATGACTTTATAGCCATTGTATCAGGAGTAAACTATGAACAAATCTGCAAAAATGTAATAAAAGAATTTGATGAAAAAGTACTAGACTACTTCACAAAAGAAGATGTCCAAAAGCGGATATGTAGAAGTAGCAAATAGAAGAGGAATAATGGAGCAATTTCCATTAACTGCAATATCAATAGGAGTAGTAGATGTAGAAAAAGGTAGATTCAAAAATACATTAGAAATAGGTGAAATAGGAGCGCAAGTGAAACACATAGCAAAAACAACAGTAGGAAGTTCATATGCAATAGATAGAAGAAAAGAATAAGTAATAAACCCAAAAAACACTCATAAAATATAATAAATATTTTATGAGTGTTTTTGTTTAATAAAAAGTTATATTTTAGAGTGCAGGTACAAATGAATTGTTGTTTTAAGTAGCAAAGCTAAATTACATAGTGTATCAATATTCATATATGTAATAATTAATTAAAAGGAGATGAAAATTATAATGATATTATTAAGAAAAAAAAGAATAATATTTATATTAACAATAGTCTTTATTTCGATTTTCACATACTTTCTAAGTTCAACCTATATAAATAATACAGTGGAAACAGTAAGCCTACCAGTAACAAATAAAGTAATAATACTAGATGCAGGGCATGGGCGGAGAAGATGAAGGAGATAAAATGTTGAAGTTAAAAAAATAAACCTTACAAATAGCAACATATTAACAAAAATGATTAGTGGGGTAAAATGTTAAGGTTTTAGAGAACTATCCTTATTATTTACTAGAAAGACACTTTTTTATTGTATAGGAAATGACAAGACAATAAGAAAAAATTAAATACACAAAAAATAACCTTAATCAAAAGACAAAATGGTAATATATGTAAAACTAGTTACTATCGTAGGTATAATCGATACCAATAAATCCAATAAAATGAACAGGTTTCATTGGCGTACCACACTTTTCACAATCAAACATAGGCGGATATATAGGATCACCAGGATCCATCATATCCAGTTGCAAAACAATATCAGTAGGAATGTTTTCATGACATTTGCAATTAGGACAAATAAATTCAGTATATTTAGGTCTTTTAATATTCAAAATAATCACACCTCCTAGGAAGTATTATACGATTTTTGAACAAGATAGTCAAAGTGAAAGGTGTGTCCACAAGAACAAAGAATAGGGTCATGTTTAAAATATAATTCAATACGACATCGCCAGTTCTTGAGCTGTTTTCTGAATTCAGCAACATGAGGCTTAAGCATATAATTAAATTTATCAGAGTGTTTGTGCTTTTTTGCATAAAGCCCATAGTATCTAACAACATTGAAATATTTATCATAGATGTGAATGATGAGTCGTTTAATGAATTAATAAGCATGAATTTTTCAGTAATATGTTGATTATCTTCATGTCTATCATACCAAAAAGTAACATATTCACCGTCATAGTCAAGAATGCGAGATTGAGCCATAGCGAGTTTACCAGAATAGCGAATAACATACTTAACGGTAGATTTAATATCACGATGTTTAACTTTAGGAGCATGAACATAGAAACCATTTTTAGAAGTATTGTAAATATGATTGTTAAGTGTTTTAAATGTTTCTTTTCCAAAATGCTTTTCGAGCATAGAAAGAAGAGCAGTTTGAAAACGATTACGAAGCATAGCATAAGGAAAAACTTCAAATTTTTTCCAAGGGGTAAAATTGCTACTAGCAACTTCAGTAATGAGAACATGAATATGAGGGTTCCATTTAAGGTCACGACCAAAGGTGTGTAAAGTAGAGATAAAGCCGAGGGGTAAAATTTTCTTTGTGATTTTGTTCATAAAACCAAGAAAGAATAGTAGAAGAAACAACATCAAAAAGAAGATTTAGCAAAGCTCTATCTTGTTGAAAAAGAACCCATAAAGCTTGATGAATAGTAAAAGTAATATGTCTATGAGTACAATTGATAGACTTAGCAAAAATAGTATCGGCTCTATCCAAAGTATATTTAGTACCGCTGGTCATTAAAAATGTCTTTAATTTTAAATTTTGATTTAGTTTTATCGGGAGTATAAGTATGTTTTACTTTATCATTTAAATATTCTACAAATTCCATGATGAAATTATATAATATAAAGAATAAAAATAAAAGGCACTAACATAAATTAGTGCCAGTGTGAAAGAAGTTCACTTTTGTTCGAATATCTTGTCAAAAAAACTAAAAAATAATTCAATATATGATTATACTTCTAATTTGACAAAAATAGTAACAATATAGAAAAAACAATACATAAAATTACAAAAAATGGAAAGTTTTTACAGAATATGCTTGTTAAAAAGATAAAAATATATTATAATAATATTAAGCTATTAAATTGACTAAAGAGAAATAAGGGGGAATATTTATGGAAAAAAATGAGAAAAACTTATGGAAAAAAGTTATTATAGGATTTTTAATAATATTAGTAATATTTTTAATTTTTATTGCAAGAAAGTTTATAATAATTAAGAAATTAACCAATGTGTCTAAAGAAAATGTAAATAAAACTAATTATATTGTAACTTCATCATTAACGCAAAATGGTAATGGATATACAGAAAAATCATATAATAAAGATGGAAATTTTTTAACCAAAATGAAATTTTCGGGAAAATCGTTTGATGATATAGTTAAATATATATCATATAAAAATGGAAATGATGAACTCTATATTGTTGAAGAAGGGCAAAATATAAAAACTTCAACAGAATCTCAATCGTATTCAAAAGGAATAATCAGAAGCATGTCTTCATACTTTGGAGATAATATTATGGATAATCTTAAAGATGCGATAATGTCAAAAATAACATCAACTGATTATTATAATGGTAAAAAATGTTACTTGATTCAAAGAGATAATCTTATGTTATGGGTAGATAAAACGACAGGATTAGTTTATAGGCAAATAAATGGAGATTTTGGAGTAACAGAATTTATTTATGAATTTGATACAGTAACAGATAATGATATTAAGAAACCATAGATAATAGATTGCTTATTAAGAAGAGAGGCTTTGTGGTCTCTCAATTTATTTAAAAATGTAAAATATTTGAAAAAATGTAAAATATTTGAAATATTGGTTGACAAATATAAAAATAAATCGTAAAATATTGATACAACTTATCAACCATGTGTTGTAGTTGCATAGTAGTAAGGGTAGATTGTATGAAAGGAGAAACAACATGATTAAAAGACTTAAAAAAGCAACAATCTGTGTCACGATGGCATTAGTTATCTTGGTAGCATCATTTGCAACAACAGCTATGACAGCAGAGGCAGCTGATCCATTTTGGAATTGTGCCTATTTAGATCCTGGAAAAGACGAGGTAACATTCTATATTGACATTAACCGGACAATAAGGAATGCAACCCTCAAAAGCTGGGATTTTTCATCAGATGTATCTTTCTTGGTGAGTATATACAGTCCATCAGGAAGTTTATTGCAAAGTAATGTGTTTTTTGGCAGTAATGATGAATTACCTGGCAAAATAACGCCTTGTTACGCATCTGGAAAATGTAAAGTTGTTTTCAAAGTAATTTCTGGAGATGCTGGAGGTTGGGTTGGTGCTTGGCTATATTAAACATTATGCACTAAATAATGTTGAGTTATGAATAGCGGTTAGCAATAGAGCGATATTAGGCTTTGATACTTGAAATTAAATTGAATTTATCTACCTTTACTACAGTCAGTAGAAAGTACTGAAAAAAGAGTTGCAAATGAGTTAATCATTTGCAACTCTTTTATGATATGACAAAGGCTTTTTAAATGTTATATGACTATAAATTCTTACAAAAGAAAATCTAATGTATAATATTATTGTTGCAGATGAAGAAAATAAAAAGGGAATGTGAGAAATAATAAATAAGTAAAACTATCAATTTTATTATAGTTTAATGATATATTTTAATCAAATAAATATGAATTCATATTTTTATTTTTAACTAAATCAAAAGCAGGAATTATAACGAATTGAATCCTGCTTTCTTATATTCTTCAAAATTTTTTTCAAATTCCACCTTATTTTTACTCTCTTTCTTTAACTTTTTTAATATATTTACATTTTGATAAAAACATTCTTTACTATTTAATCTATTATCATTTATGTATTTAGAAAATATTTTATTAGCTGTTTGTCTATCTAATCCTACTAAATTTCTAACAACTTGTACCACATTTGAATCTAGAAATGTTTCAACAAAATTTTTATTATTTCCTAACTCTTTAAACATAATTCTTTGTAAATCTGGCTTTTCCATTTCTGTTAAAATTTGATTATGCTTTATTTTATAGATAATGATGTTATCCATATTTCCGTCCAAAAATTTTTTGACTTTTTTCCTATAATCTTCCAAGTTATCTCTATTTATATTTTTTTGCTGTTCATCTACTATTATTGAATCTTCTATGTCTATATTTCATATTTTTCTTGGTGGATTTTCAATAAATTTAATCAAATTTCTTAGTTCTATTCTTACCTTTTCTATATCAAAAAATGTAGCCCTTTCCCAATATTCATTATTTGATGTCATTTGTATAAGTTCTTCTATTAATGAAATAATACTGTTTATTTGAATATTGCTATTATTTTTCTTAATTTTTCTTACTTGTAAAGAATATACTAAATTAGCAAATTTTTTAGCTGACCAATCTAAATCTGTTACAATAAATATTGGTGTTAAATTTTCTTTAATTTCCATTTTGTCTATACTTGAAATACTAATCCAATTATCAATATTACTATATTTATCAACATACTTCTTTTTAGCTTTACGATAAAACTTTCCTCATTCAACTCATTAATTGCATCTAAAAATTCTTGTATTAGTTCTTTTCTATATTTATTTTTCATACTATCAATTGCATTTATCATTGCTTGATAAGTAGAAAATATAATCCTTGAATCTTCTGGGCTATCTTTTGAATCCAGTAAATTACAACAAGAAACATCTGGAAGTAATTTCACAAAATTCTTTTTTGCTTGTTTAACAAGTTCTGTTCTATCTGCTAAAAATAAGATATTTTGTACCCAACCTTTACCTAATACTACATCTAGTAAAGATATAGCCGTTCTTGTTTTAGCTGTTCCTGTAGACATAACTATTAATGCTTTTCTATGCTTATTTTCAAAAGATTCGCAAACTTTTTTTATTGCTTCCATTTTGATATGGTCTATCAGTAATATTTGTATCTATAAAAATATGCTCTAAGGTTTGTTTTGATTTTCTTCTATTAATTAATCTCTGAAATTCATCTTGAGTATGGAATCCTTGTACTTTTCTTTCTGGATAATCTAAATTATCCCAAAAATAAATTTCTATTCCATTGGTATAATAAATAACTGGTCTTTGTCCATATTTCTCTTCTAAACAATCTGCATATAAACTTGCTTGTTGTTTTTCCTCATGGGCATTTTTACTACTTCTTTTAGCCTCGACTATGCCAAAGGTAATCCATTTTTCCCAAACAAAACATAATCTAGATATCCTATACCTTCAGCATTTTTCATACCTTGTACTTCTAATTCTTCTATAATATTTTCTTTAAATTTCCAACCTGCTATTTGTAAATCTAAATCAATAAATTTTTTCCTTGTTTCAAATTCTGATAAATCTTTTATTTCAAAATTGACATATTTCTTCTCTAGTTAAAATATTTATTCATTAAATTTTCTTGTAAATTTTTCATTGCTTCTAAGTTCTTTTGTACTTCAAATTTCTGTTTATCGATTTGTTTTACTATATCTGCAAATTGGTTTTGTAGCTCTATTGGTGGTAAAATAACATCAAAATCTTTAAGTATAAATATTTTAAATTCAGCAAATGTTGATCCTGATCCTAATTTCGAATATTCTTTTACAGTTTTATACTTCATAAATTGATGAAAATACTTATGGTTAATTTTTCCTTCTTTTGGAGATATTGATAAAACCCTTCCATCTTTATAATAAAATGGTTCAGTTGTATCTACCATCCAAACCTGTCCTTTGTTGCATATTGAAGGTATTAATAAATCTCCAATTTTAGGTCTTGTACTATCATCACAAATTTTAAAATAATGTTCCTCAGAAATATAATAACAATCTTTTGGTTTTTCTTGATTTGCTAACAAACCTATTTCTGTTCCTCTATAAAAAGGGATTCCATTTTCTACAAATTCAGTTGTAAATACTCTATGACTAGAGCCAACATCTGCAATAGAACTCAATTTTACAGTTGGATATTTACTATTTGATAATTCACCAAACATCTCAACAAATTTACTTTTTATTAAAACTTCATATAAGCATTTTTGTTCTTCTTTTATGTCTATTAAT